>NZ_DATCVJ010000702.1:0-5208 GCF_036566945.1 Chitinophaga sp.
ACACAATTTCCGCGAAGCCATGTACCTGTGGGCCATCCCACAAGGTGAAACCGCGAAATCGCCTGAGTTAAAACAAAATCCATCCTGGTAAAAAGCAATTCCATGAAAGCAAAATTCCTCATATGGTTATTGATGCCCATACTGGCACTCTTTATCAACGCCTGCGAACGCCGCGACATGCTGGTGCCGGAACCGGTGAAAGATATTACCGGCGAATGGCGCATCGTGAAAGCAGTACGCAATGGCGTGGATATTACCACCCTGACAGATTTTACCAAATTCAGGATTCGTTTCACGGCAGATCTTCAATACACCATTGAAAATCCACTGCCTTTTGTAGTGAGCAAAAATGGCAGCTATGCATTAGATGATCCTAAATATCCTTTCCGGATCAACTTCCGCCAAACAGGCGTCAATGCCCCGGTGAGCACCACTTTCACTTATCCGGTGGTGAACGGAAAACGGAATATGAATTTTAGTTTCAGTCCCGGCTGCACCGCTAACACATACGACTATACGCTCGAAAGATTGAATCCCTGATCCAACATAATTCAACACGTTATGAAAAATTATACATACGGTATTATCCTTTTTCTGCTCCTGCTGGCGGGCTGCGTATTCCTCGACGGGGTAGACCAGCCTTCTTCTGCCAAAGCAGGCGAGGATTTGACCATCGTGATGCACAACCGCCTGGATGTGGCAGATGGTGGCCGCAGCAACGTAAGACTGATCATCGGTTTCCTGGCGCCTAAAAGCTGGGCAGCCAGCAATACTTCTGTCATCACCTTTACCACTACTACTTACGGCAGCGGTAAAATGGTGCCCATCCCATCGTCTGTAATCGCCGGTGGTGGCCTCACCTGGCCGACTGCACTCAAAAACCGTTTCGGCATGGGCGGCAACTATATGACAGATGATCTCGAATGGGTAGTGTTCTGGACAGAACAAGCCTATAATGTACCACAAGGTGTAAAAGATAAAATCGATGTGACCATGGTGATCAAACCAGGTCCGGAAAATATCCAGTTTAAAACCGGTTACTTCCTCGGCACCAGCAGCGAAGGACTCAGCGATGTATTCGGTTCCAACAACGTATACAAATGTCAGTTCAAAGACTGCTTCTCCATCACCGAAGGACAGGGAGATGTGATCGACTTCTGCAATCCGCAGATAGCCGCCGTGACGCCCGGTGTAGCCACGGACAATGATTTTCTCACGCTCAGCTTCGACCCGGATGTGGTGCCCACTGCCCTCAATGGCGTAGGTAGCATCTATTTATGCGCAAAAGGATATACCAGCGACGGACAAGTACAGGAAGTATGCACACAAACAGACAGCACAAAACTGAAAAGTTATACCGGCAATAAATCCGCAATCACCCTCTGGCCCCGCGCATATTTCCAGCTGCAGGATGGACAAACACTGACGAAGATCGAATACTTTTTTACAGATGCCACCGGCACCGTAAAAGTAGGATTTGGCAATACCACCGCGCCTTTCTTGTACACATTTAAATGTCAATAACGACCTCCGCTCCATAAAACTGATACAATGGCTCACAGCTACATCCACAAATATATTCCAGCCCTTGCCTGTTTTGTATTGGCGCTTTGCGGAAACGTGCAGGCACAACAAGCCGGCGCCATCTCCGGCAGGCTGATAGATAATTATGGCCAGCCACTTAAAGGTGCTGCCATCTTCATAAAAAATACAGGCGACAGCACCAGCAGTAATGCCAACGGCATATTTACCATCCGTGCCACACGTAACAGCACACTGATAGTACAATATCCCGGCTACAAAGCACTGGAGCAAAAGATTCACGATACCACCGCACTCATCCTGCGCATGGAAGAAGTATTCATTCCTTTGCCCCAGCGTATTCCGGTACTCTATGGTGAAGCTTCTCCGAAAAGTTCAGTCGGCTCCATCGCTACGGTATACACCAATCAGTTGTCTACCACACCAGCTACCTTGTACGCCTATACGCTGCCAGGTCGCCTCGCAGGACTGTATACCCAACAGGTGAGTGGTTTCCGGAATCCCGGCACCGGCAACAATTTCGACGTAGATATCTTCGTTGGAAATATTCCCCGCCCCGGCGCATCGGAACCGAACGATAACACCGAAATGAATTTATATTTACGCGGGCAGGTGCCGGTTACAATAGTAGACGGTGTACAACGCGATGTGTTTTCCATCGATCCGGAAAGCATAGCATCTATCTCCGTACTGAAAGATGGATTGTCTACCATTATGCTGGGTCAACGCAGCTCCCGCGGCGTATTGCTCGTCACCACCAAACGCGCCCGCGCCGGCAAACCACGGGTGTCTTTTACAGCACAAACAGGCGTTCAGCAGTCGCTGAGTTTACCGAAACCATTACCTGCCTGGCAATATGCCTACCTGCTAAATGAAGCCCTGCAAAACGACGGAAAAGCACCTTTATACAAAGAGGCCGACTTCCTCGCTTTCCGCGATCATACAAAACCATATGCCAATCCAGACGTAAACTGGTACGATGAAGTATTACGTGATAACGCCCCTATGTCCCGCTACAACCTGAACATCAACGGCGGCGGCAATGTGGCCCGTTACTCCGTGTCACTCAATTATACCGATCAGCAGGGTATCTTCAAAACATCGCCTGCCAACAGTTATAACACCAACGCCGGATTAAAACGTTATCTCATTAACACCGATCTGAGTATCGATGTTACCAGCAACTTCACCGTAGGCATGCAGTTGTTTGGCCGCCTCCAGGAAGGCACACAGCCCGGTGCAGGTAGCAGCAGTATATTGCAGTCACTCCTGGCTACACCGAATGGCGCCTACCCGGTATATAATGCCAACGGCAGCTGGGGTGGTACCAATAATCTCACTACCAACCTCCTCTCGCAAACCATCAACAGCGGCTATATACAGGACAATAGCAAAGATGTGATGGCCAACGTAGACCTGCGGTATAATCTGGGTGACTGGCTGCCCGGACTGTCTGTAAAAGGAAAAGGTAACCTGTCTATCCAATCCGCCAACGCGATAGACCGCAGTAAAAACGACCTGGTATACCGCATGTCGATAACACCCGAAGATACCCTGTATGCTAAATACGGTACTGCAAAGGCACAGCAAAATAATTTTATGTCGGTGTTTAATGCACAGTATTTCTTCGGACAAATATCCCTGAACTACGATCGGCAATTTGGTCGGCATGGCGTAAATGCCGTGGTGCTGGCGGATACCAGGCAAACCACCTTTAACTACGACCTGCCCGGTAAATCTACCAACCTGTCTGGCAAACTAGGCTATAACTACGGGGATAAATACTTCATAGAAGGAGCACTTAACAGAAGCGGCTACAATCGTTACATGCCCGGCAAACAATACGGTACCTTCTTCGCCGGCGGCATTGGCTGGGACCTGGCACAGGAAAACTTTCTGAAACACAACAACTGGCTCAATCAATTAAAACTACGCGGTACCTATGCACATACCGGCAACGGAATCGATAACTCCGGCTACTACATCTGGCGCCAGGACTTTAGCGAAAACAATGGCATCGGCGGCGGTATCTATGCGCAGGGAACTACCCGCTCCCCCGGATCAGGCTTCCAGGAAAACGGACTGGCCAATGTGAATATCTCCTGGGAAACAGCCCGTAAAATGGATGTAGGATTGGATGTATCCCTGTTCAATAACCAATTGCAGATAACCGGTGATTATTACCACGACCGCTACGAAAATCTCCTGCAGATCCGCGGAAAAAGTATTGCCCTTTCCGGCGCCAGCTATCCTCCGGAAAACATCGGCATTAATTTATACCAGGGTGGCGAACTTACCGTCACTTATCAGGGCAACATAAAACAGTGGCATTATTTCATTACGGCCAATGGCAATATCGAAGGCACCAAAGCCATTTTCATGGACGAACAACGCCGCGACTACGAATGGAATAAAAGAACCGGACAACCCGTAGGCATGCGCTTCGGATATGTGGCTGACGGACTTTTTCAATCGGCCGAAGAAGCCGAAGGAAGCGCCACCATCGCGGGTTATAAACCCATTGCCGGTGATATCCGCTACAAAGACCTGAACGGCGATGGCGTGATCAACCAGTTTGATGAAGCACCCATCGGAAGTTTTAAACCACGCATTTACTACGGTGTGAATATGGGCTTTTCCTGGAAAGGAATAGAAGCGAGCGCACTGTTACAGGGCGTAGCCAACAGGGTTAATTATGTAGACAACTTCGCCACAGAAGCAGGTTTCCAGTTCCTGAACTTCACCTATGGTCAGGCATATCAGCAAATTACCGGCCGCTGGACACCGGAAACAGCTACTACGGCTACCTATCCACGGTTGACAGCCGATGCGAATAACAACTATAACAAAGTATCGTCTTCGTTCTGGGTACGCAATGGCAATTACTTCCGGTTGAAAAATATCAACATCGCCTATAATCTTCCCTATAGCTGGACCAGCCGCGTGAAGCTCGGTAGCGTAAAGGTATTCGCCAATGCGCAAAATTTGTTTACACACGCTGCCTACGATTTTATTGACCCGGAAGTGGGAGTGGGGGCCTATCCCATACAACGGGTACTGAACACGGGTATCAACATAAAATTCTAGTCAGCCATCCAAACAACGCACCATGAAACATTTCCGCATATTGTTCCTGCTGGCCGGCTGTATAACAGTCATCATCAGCTGCCGAAAAGATTACGAAGTTATTCCACTCGAAAAGGTGACCATTGAATATGTATTTGATCAGGATGATTCACTGGGCACTTATGCCAACAAATTTCTCAATAATATTTACGCCAAACTACCCGGAGGTTACAATCGCGTAGGCGGTGATTTGCTCGACGCAGCATCCGATGACGCCATCTCCGGTCTGGTCGGTACTTCCGCTGTATCACAACTCGCTACCGGCGCCTATACTTCCTATGCACCCATAGGAGATGAATCGCCCTGGAACAACTGCTATACCGCCATCCGCGCAGCCAGTCTTTTTGTATCCAATATCGATGTGTCGCCCGTGAAAGAAAAGTTACCGAACGGCGCCTCCGTACGGTACGCATGGAAAGCAGAAGCACGATTTATCAGGGCCCTGTTTTATTTCGAACTGCTGAAACGCTATGGTGGTATACCGCTCATGGGAGATAAAGTAAGAGAACTGGGAGATGATGTACAAGTGCCCCGCAGCTC
>NZ_DATCVJ010000703.1:0-8516 GCF_036566945.1 Chitinophaga sp.
TCGCATTCATGCTGAGATCCAGATGTGCATCTATCGTAAACATAGTTGTGTCATTATTTAGCGTATAATTTTTCCGGTCAGTCCGTTTTTCATCAGTTCTTGTATTTCCTCCAGGCTCACAATCGCCCAGTCGCCCGGGATACTTTGTTTGATGGTGCCGCAGGCCGTCGCAAAATCGATGATTTGTTGCGGGCGGTAATTATTCATCAGACCATATAACATCCCTGCCGTAAAAGCGTCGCCGGTGCCAATCTGGTCGGTGACATCCGTAAGGGGAAATCCCTTGGCATAATAAAATTGTCCTTCATGCGACAAAGCACCGGTATACCATAGCTGCTGGTCTTTCACCTGCCGGAAACTCATGCCCAATGTTTTAAGACGGGGCATTTTAGGATACAACGCGGCAAAGCACTGTTCAAACCTTTGTTCCAGCGGCAACGCCCGATCGGTGTCAATATCGAAATATATTTTTACTGCGTCCAGGTCAGCTACAGATACTTCGCTATGCTGCAATAAGGCGGGCATGATGTGGGATGGATGTTTACCGTATTGCCATAGTTTGGAGCGATAGTTAAAATCCGAAGAAATCATCATACCTGCCTGCAATGCGGCTTCCAGCGCCTCATCACAAACTTCGGCCGCACTTTCAGATACGGCTGCCGCCACACCTGACCAGTGAAAACAGCGGCTATCGGTAAAAATTTCTTTCCAGTGGAGCTGCCCTTTCTGTAACCCGGCATACGCAGTACCTGTTCTGTCATAGATCACCCTGGTAGGGCGAATGTTATTGCCGGGTTCTGTAAAATACAGGCCCAGCTTATCTCCACCGTACAATATCTTATCGGTGTTTACACCATGACTTCTCAGTTGTTGTACGCCGGCCCTGGCGAGGTCATTATCCGGCAGGCGGCTGATATAATCTGCCTGCATACCCAATCTGGCCAGCAGCACACATACATTTGCTTCCGCGCCTGCATAGTAAGCGGTATACCCGTCGGTTTGCTGAAATCGTTTGCCGCCGTTACTGTGCAGCCGCAGCAAAAGTTCCCCGAAGGCTGTTACCCGAAGACCCTTGTTACCATCCGGTTTTTGCATCATTCATTTATTTTGACATCTGGATATTCAGTGTGCTTTTTCAAAAAGTAATCTTTTCCTGAAACATACCCACTAAATATCCAAATATACAAATCAACCGCTGTCTAGTATAATTCAAACAAAGCTTCTATTTCCACCGGGATATTATCCGGCAAAGAACCGAAGCCCACTGCACTTCTTACCCCTACTCCATTCTCTTCTCCCCAGATGGCTGCAAACAATTCACTGCAACCATTGATAATAAATGGATGGCGTTCAAAGTCAGGCGTACAGTTCACCATACCCAATACTTTAATCACACGTTTCACTTTATCCAAACTGCCAATATGGGTTTTAATGGTAGAAAGCATCGTTAAACCTACCTGTCTTGCCGCCAGTTTACCCTGTTCCATATCCAGTGCTGCTCCAATACGGCCAATGATCAGTGATTTATCATTCTGCACAGGACCATGACCGGAGAGATACAGGTATTTGCCATCTATCAGGCATGGCTTGTAAACACCCAATGGTGCAGGCGCCGGGGGCAATACCAATCCCAGGGCTGCTAATTTCTCTTCTGCATGATTGTTTTCCATAGTTTCTGTTTTAATGTTCTAAATATATGATTTGGTTATGCTGCTTTTTTTATTTTTCCGGGAGATGAGTGCCTCATACGAACCTGTCTAAAATCAGGACACCGAAAAGACCTGCTGTGCCTACTATCGTTTCCATGACTGACCATGATAACAACGTATTTTTTATACTTAAGTTAAAATATTCTTTAAACATCCAGAATCCGGCGTCGTTGACGTGAGAAAACATCAGACTCCCCGCTCCTACTGACAACACCATCAGGTTGGGGTTTACCTGTCCATGCAACATCAGTGGGGCTATCATGCCGGCCGCTGTAATGCCTGCAATGGTGGCCGATCCTACACAAGCCCTGATGATGGCGGCAGTTAACCAACCCAAAACCAATACCGGAATATGCCAGGATTGCATGGCCGAGGCTATCTGTAAACTAACACCGCTATCTGTCAGTACCTGTTTCAATGCGCCGGCGCCGGCAATGATCAGCAGGATCATAGCAATGTCTTTGACCGCGTCTGCATAAATATTCATAATGCGCTTCACCGGTATTTGCTGAAACACCCCTAGCGAAAACGTAGCGATCAGCAAAGCAAACAACATCACTACCTGGGCATCGCCTGCAAATAAAACCCAGCGATGCGCCGTTGTATTTTCTCCACCGCAAAGATGAGCCAGTAAGGTAGTAAATATGAGCAGGAATACCGGCAACAAAGCCGTCATAAAACTATTACTTTTTCCCGGTAGCGGCATATCATTAACTTCCTGCTGCTGAAATAAGGCAGACGGAGTAGATGGCATCGTTTTCAGATACCGGGCAAAAAATGGCCCTGCCAGCAGCAATGCCGGGATGGCTACCAGCAGTCCATATAACAGCGTAAGTCCCATGTTCGCATTAAACTGTGTCACCAACGCGGTAGGCGAAGGGTGCGGTGGCAGAAATCCATGGGTAATAGATAAGGCGGCCAATGTAGGCAACCCCATATATACCGCAGGCAATTTATACTGATATACCACTGAAAAGATCAGTGGCACCATCAGTACAAAACCTACCCCATAATATAGTGGAATACCTATGATAAACCCTGCTATGAGCAACGCCCATTGCAGGTATTTTTCTCCGAACAGCTGCATCAATGTGTTAGCGATTTGCCTGGCAGCACCACTTTCTGCTACCAGTTTACCCAGCATGGCTCCCAATACAATGATAATCAGCAATCCTCCTACGGTGTCGCCTATACCTTTTTGCAGCGATGCAGGAATCTTGTCTGCCGGTATGCCCAGCAATAAACCCGCCAGCACAGATACGATCAGAAAAGCAACAAGGGCATTCAATTTACCCCAGGTCAACAAAACAATCAGCACTCCCATGCATAGTAATACAATCAAAAACGACATAGATCACGTTTTAGCTTTTAGCTTTTAGCTTTTAGCTTTTAGTAAATGCAGCGGAGACCATCATATGTTAATCTTCGCTGCATTTACTAAAAGCTAAAAGCTAATAGCTAAAAGCTTAATTAATACTAATTTCATCCACCAGCAACTGGCTGTTTCCTCCTGCACCATATTCGCCGGCAGGAATCACGCCTTTATTACGGGCCAGCACTCGTACGTACCGGGCTTTCACCGGCTTTACAGATAGGCGTATGGCATTAATACCATTTACCGGGAAAGCAGTCGTGGTACCCAGTGGCGTATAATGCACCCCATCTGCAGATACTTCAAATAACAATGCGGTGGGCGGCCACATTTTCTGCCAATGATAGTTCAGGCAATTAGCGCCCACTTGCCGAATCAATTGTTCACTGCCCAAATCAATGACTACTTCCAGATCACGATTGCTGAAACCCAGCCACTGCTGATCGTTGTAGCGGTTAGACCCTGCTATCCCGTTTACCAGTAAACTGGCATCGCCGGTATATTTGGTATTCGGCGCCTGCCTTATCGTGATGCCGGCGCCTGTTGCTTTATTGATGGAAAATGACTGGTGAAATAACCTGTTGGTGCGCTGCCCCTGCTGATATAAAATCGCTTTTATAGTACTGCTTTTCGTGAGCAATACCGGCGATATATACCGCTTACTGGTGGGGCCGGGTAGCGTACCATCTGTTGTGTAGCGAATTGTAGCCGTAGTATCCGAACTATGCAGGGAGACATATAATTGCCCTTTCGCGAGGCTATCTATGGAATAATTGATTTCTTCGAAGTTATTGGCAGCAGCAATGTGTAAGGCTTTTAATAAAGGCTGTTGTGCTTTAACACGTCTGCAAAAATCGGCGTAATCCCGCGCTGTCTGTGGCGACCAGGCTCTTTCCGCCATGGCCAGCATGCGGGGATAAATCATGTATTGCGCCTGTTGTTCCGTATCCAGGTATTCACTCCACACCTGCCCCTGTATGCCCGAAATATAAGGTAGCAAGCTGGTATCGCCTGCTGCATGCAACGGATCGTAATGATATACTTCTTCCAGCGGCGTATAACCACCGGCAGCTGTTTTTTCTTCCGGATATAAGGATTGATAGTGATCAAAATACAATTCATCTTCCGGTGTCATGATCACGTGGTGTTGCTGTTTGGCAGCAGTGACCGCTCCTTCTACCCCTCTCCAGCTCATGATGGTAGCGCCGGGAGCCAGACCGCCTTCCAGTATTTCGTCCCAGCCAATTATTTTCCGTCCTTTACTATTGATATAACGACTCATTCTACGGATAAAATAGCTTTGCAATTCATGCTCATCTGCCAGGTGTTCCTGTTTCATGCGTAGCTGACAGGCAGCGCAATGCGCCCATCTTACCTTCGGGCATTCGTCACCACCTATATGGATATACGTAGATGGGAAGAGCGCCATCACTTCATCCAGTACATCCTGCAGAAAAGTGAAAGTGCTGTCGTTGCCTGCACAGAAAACATCGTCGAATACTCCCCAGAACTGCGCCGTTTTATAAGGTCCTTTCGTACAGCCCAGTTCCGGATAAGCTGTCAGGGCTGCCAATGCGTGACCCGGCATTTCAATTTCAGGAATCACCGTAATCTGTCTCGCAGCCGCATAAGCCACCACTGCTTTCACTTCTTCCGTGGTATAAAACCCACCATATTTTTTTCCATCAAACTGATGGGGCAATTCTTTTTTATGTCCTATCATGGTCTGATCCCGCCATGCGGCCACAGATTGGAGCTTAGGATATTTTTTTATTTCTATACGCCAGCCCTGATCGTCTGTCAGATGCCAGTGAAAGTTGTTGATTTTATATAGCGCCAGCTGATCAATAAACTGCTTGATAAAGTCTACCGAAAAGAAATGACGACTCACATCCAGGTGCATGCCCCGGTAACCAAACCGGGGATAATCACTGATCACTGCACCCGGCAACGCCAGTGTGGCCGGGCCTTCCCGATGCCATAACTGCCGCAGGGTGGCTATACCATGTACGATGCCGGCAGCATCGTACGCGGTGATGATCACCTCTTCTTTTGTAATGTGCAGCAGGTATTCTTCGGGCTGTTTTACCAACATGGTATCGGTATGTAATACAATACGGTGGCTACCGTTTTGCGGCAACGATGTTTCAGGTAACGTTACTGTTGGCGATAACGCCTTCCCGGTTTGTTGCCGGAAATATTCCTGCAATAATGCGGCCGCTCCTTCGTTGCCCCGATCGGCCAGCAGCCGGGTTTTCGGCGTAATAAAAAAGCTGTCGGTATTGTAGGATGCTGTTACCGGCAAAGGAATCAAGGCTGCCTGTGCGGCAGCCTCTTTCCTTTGTGACATCGTGGTGTTACCAACACCTATCAATAATGATATTAGCAATAGTCTCTTCATAATTATTTATCCCACCATACCCTGGTTGTTAGTAAATCTGCGCCTTGTCTGCTGATCGCTTCGCGGTAATGCACACCGTTGATTCCCTGTTCTGCTACGGAGTAAGGCAAGCGACGGGGAATAGTTCCGCCGGTGGCGTTACCAACATAGTTCACCGGCGTCAATACCGGGTAACCTGTACGTCTCCAGTTCGCATATGCTTCCTGTTCATCCAGGAATAAGGCGGCCCAAAACTGCGTATGGATCTGATTCATTTGTGCATCCACAGTACCACCTGTATTGAGCGGATGATCGGTTACGTAGGTAGCGATCTTATTAGCGCTTATTACACCAGCAGGCCCAAACAGCGACCAATTCTTCAATGCAGCCGTTACACCATCTCTGTAAAATTGTGCTTTATCGCCGGAAATCCAGCCCCGTAAAGCGGCTTCGCTGAGTAATAAATTGGTTTCCGCATTGGTTAATAATAGCAAAGGTGCGGCATTATTCAAAACAGTCGCCGGATTAGGCTCGGAAAAAGTTACAAAATCAGCTGTTTTCTTATCGCTGCCATTGGGCATTCCTTTCTGAATAGCGGCCGCTGTATCTGGTGCGTTATTATTCCACACCACTGATACTACACCCA
Organism: Chitinophaga sp.; assembly: GCF_036566945.1. Lineage (GTDB taxonomy): Bacteria > Bacteroidota > Bacteroidia > Chitinophagales > Chitinophagaceae > Chitinophaga. Next base: position 6,108 of record NZ_DATCVJ010000703.1, read on the forward strand.
AACGTGGATCGTTGTTCGTTTTCAGGAAGTCGATCCATGTTTTGCTGTACTTACCCCACTCAATGTTATCTGCACCATGAGAGTTGAGGCTATAATCCTGTCCTACCAGTTCAAAAGCCACCGGGTTGTTGTTGTAGATTTGCGGACCATTGCTGTATTTCAATACCGCGTTATCAGCGGAGTTCAGAATCACGCCACCTGCTACTGCTTTCTGCACCCAATCTTTCGCCACCACTTTTCCATCGCCTACCTTCGTGGTGCGCATGGCTACTCTCAGCATCAGTGAATAACCGAATTTCTTCCACATACCCACGTCTCCACCATACAACAAATCTGCTGCACCGAAGCTGGCAGCTCCTGCTTTGGTGTCGAAAGCTTTGATAGCTTCATCGAGTTCTTTCAGCATGTCTGCATAAATATCTGCCTGGGAATCATACTTTGGCAGGAATACGCCGTTCCTTCCCTGGGTAGCTTCTGAATAAGGCACATCTCCGTAAAGGTCCGTGATACGCTGCATCAGCAATACTTTCCATATCCGGGTGGCCGACAGTTTATTTACATTATCCGCAGCCAGTTCCGGCGCTTTCAGTGCAGTAATAATTTCCTGCAGTGTAAGAATAGCATTGGTGTAGATATAACGGTAATAAAAACTCTGGTAAAAATCGTTCACCGCATATTTATCACCTGCACCTGATCCGCCAATTTCTTTGGCAATGGAAAAGTGCTGTACATAGTTACCGCAGTGTAAATAAGAGGTGTAAAAATACGCCCTGTCGTACACCAGGTTTCCTTTTAATAAACTCTGGGTAAAGAGAAAATTAACGTTGGGTGTAGTAGAAGCGTTTGGATTTTTATTTAATTCTTCAAATCCTTTATCACAGGATGACAGTCCCAACACTGCCCCCAGGAGTACTATAAATTTATATCTGGCAAATCGTTGCATGACTAATTTTTTAAGAGTGAACTACAGTTTTACCATCAGGTTTACACCATAACTCCTGGTACGTGGCACCGCAAACATTTCAAAACCCTGTGCGTTAGAGTTGCTGAAAGCAGATTCAGGATCAATGTTGGGCGTGTTCTTGTACAGGATGAGCAGGTTTCTTGCCACAAATGAAACGGTGGCGGACTGCACTTTTGCGAAGGCCACTGCATTTGATGGAATGTTGTAGCTCAGTACTACCTGTCTTAATTTGATGAAGCTTGCATCATACACAAATTTCTCTGAGATATTTTTGAAATTGTCGTAGTACTGCTGCAAACCGGTGGCGTAAGTAAATGTTTTGGAGAAAGGTTTGTCATCCTGATCCACACCGGTAACGGTTAATCCGTCTTCCCTGCCTGGCAGTGTAATTTTATTTAATCCAAAACGGGTAGCATACAGGTTGGTACCGGAATATACATAGCCGCCAAATTTACCATCCACCAGGAAGCTCAGGTTAAATTGTTTGTAGCGGAAGCTGTTGGTGATACCGCCGGTCCATGGAGAAATACCGGTGCCCAGATCTTTCTGTTCTGTTACTTCGTAGCCATTATTTTTATTGTAGATGGTCTGTCCCTGTGCATTCTTCTTTACGCCGAAGCCTCTGATCATGCTATAAGGCTTACCTACTTCTGCAAAGAGAAAAGCATAGCTGTTTACCGCGATATCCAGTTGCAGTTTATCCAGTCCTTCATTCAGTTTCAGTACTTCGTTCTTGTTGTATGCAGCGTTGAAGCTAACGTCCCAGGAGAAATCTTTCTTCTTCACAGGTGTACCGGACAACATCAGTTCAATCCCTTTGTTACTCATTTCACCTACGTTCAGGTAAGCGAAGTTGTAGCCGGAGCCCGGAGAAATAGCGGCCTGCATGATATCATCTGTTGTTCTGCGATTGTATACCGTGATGTCTGCCGACAATCTGTTATGCAGAAAACGACCTTCGATCCCTGCTTCTACCGTATTAGAGGTAAATGGTTTCAGGTCCTGATTGGGTGCAATCAGCTGACCGGATCCCACACCATCTGTTTGGGTAGGCGTTTGCAATGGTTGACCCAGATGGCCGCCACCAGGCACCATGCTGTAGGTTTGATTCAGTGCATACGCTAAAGGTGCACCGCCACCTACCTGTGCCCAGGAAGATCTTACTTTGGCATAGTCTATCCAGGAAGGCATTTTGATCGCTTCGGATAACAGGAAGCTGGCGCCGAAGGATGGATAGAAAATATTATTTTTCTTAGGAGATAAAGTAGAGAACCAGTCGTTGCGGCCGGTAGCAGAGAGGAATAATAAATCTCTGAAAGACAGGTCCACAGATCCGAATACAGAATTTGTTCCCTGATGGCGGTTAATATTCTTAACGCTTAAATTTTTCACGTTAGACGGATCGTAAAAACCTGGTTCAAAGAAACCTTTACCGGTATACACGA
>NZ_DATCVJ010000704.1:0-6413 GCF_036566945.1 Chitinophaga sp.
GTCAAAACGGATGGTTCCTGTAGACAACGCCGTAAAAGTTGCTGCACGTAAAGTGGTAGCCGTAACACTAACTTCATCCCCTACACGAAAATAACTTTGCCCCCTGTTTACCGACGCCCATAACTCCCAGCTTCCTTTTTCATCGACTCCGTACAATGCATACTTCAGTGTAACCGTTACCGTGCCTTTTACTTCCACATCGAAATTCATGCCCGCCATGCCCGTATTACGGATACGCAAAGCCTGCTCACCGGTTTTATGGTCTTCCTCCAAAGAACCGGTCACGGCATCTTTAAATTTCCAGACACCGCTGGACAAGTCCACTTCACTATTATTATAATTGGTTTTGGAACCGGATTCAAAATCCTCCGCCAGCAATGGAGTGGCTGCCCGCGGCTTGCTATTTTTTTTGTGAGATGTTTTCCGGGTGGGCTGTTTCCCTTTATCAACTTTATCACCGGCGATTTTCCGGGAACAGGTAGTCACCGCAAATCCAGCGATGAGTAGTATAACGACAACGGCTAAACTATTGAATCCTTGATTCTTCTTTTTCTTCTTTGGCATAGTATGAAACAAACGCCCGCGAAGATAATGGAAAAAGAAGAAAGCGGATTTTTGTCTTACTCAGGATTATACTGATTTAGATGATTTTCCAGATTTTTGTTTTTATGATTTTGGTAGATTAAAAAAGATTTTGGTAGATATGAGCGACAGTTATCCGCTAATATCTACCAAAATCTTTTTTAATCCTGTAAAACAAAAATCTGGAAAATCATCTAAATCAGTATAATCCTGAGTAAGACAAAAAACCGCTTCATTCATTCGCGACAGTAGCTTTTTGCTTTACGCCTTCCGCTTTCCGCTAATAAAACAACTGCGACAATACGTTGGTAGCATCATTCGTCTTGGGTTTCAGCCCCAAAAACTTAGTATACTGACTCAACGTCATTAAAGTTTTTAACTTCGAAAATCCACCCTTCTGCAACGCGCCGAATTTCGACGTATAGTCAGTGGGGTTAGTTTGCTGCAACGGCATAATAGTCGACTTCTTTTTCATAAAATCAGTCAGTACACTTTGTACTTTCGGCTGCTGAGCATCAGTCAGTGACAACGCCGGCGTGAGCTTACCTAAAATACTGTTAGCAATGCCGCCGGCATCGAATGAGGAGCCTTGTACACCGCCTGCCGTCTTTTTCGCCTGGTCAAGTATGCTTTGCGCCTGTGTGGTGGCGATACCCATAAAACAAACACATGAAATTGCAAGAAAGATACGCTTCATGATGGAGGGGAATTTAATTGTGGATAATGGATTTCATGACTCTCCTCTAAATATAACGAAATACTACCAAAAAGACCATTGGCCGGATCTAACAAACAATTGGCCCAAAAACACATATCAGCCACAAGATAGGTTCGTACTTTTGTTTCCTCAAATCACAACGGCGGTGTCTGCGCAACAAATACACGGAAAGAATCAATAGAAAGGCTTGAAAGCAGGACTAAAACGCAGCCGGAACACGAAATAGAAAAGGTCTCCTTCATTCCCTCAGACCGTCACAATCCGGCATTGGCACAGCAGCCGGTGCTGTGATGAGAAGACGCTACCCGGAAGTGCTCTTGCGGTACGGGAAGGCACCGAGGTAATTATAAATAATTGCGTACACGCCAGCTATCGTGATAAACTGAACGATTATTTTTCCAATGCCTGTAAAATGGAGGTAAAACACTTCCTCTTTTATAGGAGGCCCTTAGCTGGCATGCCCGCTTTACGTTAAACGGAACTATGTTTAGAACCAATCCTGTGTAGTTTGATAGTGTGTAAATAGAGTGATGATAAAGAAGCCGGTTCTCCCTGGAGGACCGGCTCTCTTTTTTTATTAACATCCAATCACCGGGTGGCCCCGCTGATCATATATTTCCATACACCAATAAACTCCGTTCCTACTGTAGAACCATGTTTATCAGCCTTATTAATATCTGTGACCAGTATATTGCGGATAGAATGTACCGGCGCATTCGGCTGTACCATCGTGGTATCCGTTACCGCACGATGATTAATCGCCGCCACATCTGCTACCTGGTACTGATAATTAAAAGGATCCTGCGTATGCAGGAATGCATAATACCTGTTTACCGGTGTTCGCCCATTCTCCCACTGCCAATGTGCAGGCGCATTAAAATATTGCAGATAATCCTGCGGACCGGAAAACATTAATACGCCCCGCAATTTGAAACGCTTCCCAAAATAAGCAGCATGACCAGCCCCCTGCGAGTGTCCCGCAGTAATGATCTTATCCCAGCACGGTTGCCCATTCTTCACAAACGCTCCCCACGCAGCATCTTTCTTCGCCAGGTATTGCAGCAGCTTCGTTAAACGATTCACGAGACTATTCACCGAATCTACCTCCACCCTGTCACTCACCGGTGATCCAAACACAATTTCCTGCCGGAAGTTATCAAAACAGGTACTGTCTTCACTCTTGGAGCAAACCGTGGTGATCACATTATTCACATAATCCAACGTCACCACATAATAGCCCATAGTAGCAAAACAACTATCAAAAGTCCGGAAATGAATGGCACTACCGCCTGTACCCGGTATCATCACCAACAACTGATGATGATTATCTTTGCCGGCAGGCTTTGCCACCAGGTGCGGCGAATGAATGGTGCTCAGCCCGGAACCGGTTGCTTCCGGGGGCACAGATTGCAGCACTACCTGTGCACGAACGGCAACAGACGACAACAGGACTGCAAAAAACAAAAGAGGTGCTCTTAATACCAACATGTTAAAAATGTAAATGAGTTCCTTCAAGATACAATTTTTGACTTCTTTAACATAACGCCTATACGTTAAAATGATAAAAAGGATATTAATTGCTTAAATTAGTAACATGATACCCTGGACAGAAATATTAATGCGATTAGCCCTGGCTGCGGTTTTTGGCGGCATCATAGGACTGGAAAGAGAACGTAAGGATTGGGCCGCCGGCCTCAGAACACATATGATGGTTTCCGTAGGTGCTGCACTGACGATGATGGTATCTGCTTATGGATTTTCAGAAGTACTGGGTACGCCCAATGTAGTACTCGATCCATCCAGAATAGCCGCACAGGTCATCAGTGGCATTGGATTCATCGGTGCAGGCACTATCCTGTTTCTCAAAGAAGGCGTGGTAAGAGGACTCACCACAGCAGCCGGCTTATGGACAGTAGCAGCGATCGGATTGGCTACCGGCGGCGGCATGTACTTTGCCGCATTTATAGCCACTTCCATCGCGATCATTATCTTATGGTTATTGCAACCGGTAGAGAAAAAATTTCTTTCTAAATTTGAACAGAAAACCATTCGCATTATTACCCTCGAAAGGGCTAAATCGATAGAAGTAGTAGATAAACTATTTCAGACAACGGCCCTCAATATTTCCTCCTGCAACATTGAACAAAACGATAGCCTCTTTTTTATCACCGTTCGCTTCCGAAGCATGGATAAAGCCATTGTAGGCAAACTCATTGCCGACATACAAACCGATGCCGGCGTGAAAGAAGTATCCTGGAACAGCTAACCTAGCGAATCAACGTCACCACGCCCTTTACCAACTGTGTAGTACCATCCAGAAACTCTACGGTAGCAAAGTAAACATAGCTGCCCATCGGCGCAGGCTGACCGTTCACATATCCATCCCATCCATAACTTCTGTCGTTGGCAGGCGTATTATGCGCTTCAAAAACTCTGTTCCCTAAACGATTGTAAATATTGAAATCCTTCAGTTGCTTTATATCCCAGCTGCCAATCACATAAAACCAATCGTTCTGCCCATCTCCATTGGGTGTAAAGGCATTCGGCATCGACACGCCAAAATTGGTGGAGGTTTTAATATATACCGCAGCAGTATCCGTGCAGTAATACTGATTTGTAGCCATCACTGTATAACGCATGGAAGAGGTAGCGCTGGCCAGCGGCCATGCGCAGGTAGTACAAGATAGCCCAATGGCGGGCGTCCAGGCATAAGATACCGCCGGACCACCCTCTACAAGCGCATGCAAATTCACGGCGGCGGGTCTGGGCAATTCGATCAGCGAAGGCTGCAGGCTCACCGTAAAAGGTGTATATGCTAGATTTGCCTGGTTATTGGTATAATTCGTTTCTTCTACTACAAAATTCGTTTGCCTGTTTACGATCGCTGCTATTTCAGTGCTACCGGGCGCAGAAAGCACCGTCGTGAAATTGCGGCATACACCTTCCGTCACCGGTGTATGAAATAAAGGTGCGAGTTCTTTGGTTTGCTCGCTGGTTGGATCACCATTATAAAAAGAAACCGGTACCCCCGCATGAATGCTGTCATACCCATTGGCGGTGCAGATCCTGAACGTCACCAGGATATGATCATTATCATAACATTCCGTTTTCAACAGGTTAATACTAAAATCCGGTGGGAAAATGCGTACATACTGCTGATCCTTTATCACACAGCCATATTTATTCGTAAGCTGTACACCCACAAAGGCACTGTCTTTCATGGCTGCCTGCGGCTCCGAACAGGAATAACAGTTCAGCGTATAGGCGTTATCGTTTTGCCACAAAATATCTTTAGGCGTAAAGTCGCTCACCTGATAATACAAAGGGAAATCTGCTTTCCTAAATACAGTGGTATCCTGTGGAAACACCGATACTACTGGCTTTTTATATTGCCAGCGCATCGTGTTATTATCCTGATCTGCTTCATTTAATCCCGTTTCGGGCGGATGTATTATACGATCCTTGTTCACGATGGCATACACATCACCGGTGGTGGTTTGCTTAATATAATTTCCGTAATCTGCACAGGCCCCCGTACTCTGCAATGGTGTAGCAAACCCTTTGCCCAGCAATAGCGCTGCCGGATCCGCTGGCGACCTGTCGTAAAATGCGACGGTTAATTGAGCCGGAATATTCCCTTTGGTATATAAATTACATAGGGAGAAGTCAATATGCAAACTATCCCCTTTGGCACAATCCACGTTCTTCATCGTCACCGTATAATCATCTACCACCGGAATATGCACCGTGGCCGTGGTACTGTCGTAGCAGGCATATTTAGTATACGCCATTACCTTCACGGTGGTTACTGTATCCTTTCTGTAAGCGGCTGTGAAGGTAGATTCCAGGCAGTCCACACAGCTCAGATAATCACTGGTCCATTTGGCACTTTCTACGGTACCATTCGTTCCTTCCGGCTTCAACACTACCTGTTGTTCAGGCGTAAGCGTATAGTCCGCCGGACTTAAAGCCACCTTAAATTTAAAGCCATGCTTAAAGCTGATATTATTGTTGTAATTACTTTCTTCCACTGATGTATTCGGGAGTGATAATGGTAAAGTAGAACCATCATCATTCAACACTACGCCCAGACTATCTATACCGGCACGGCCAGCATCCACGGTGTTGTACAACCAGGAAGACAAACACTTTCCTTTCACCTCTTCCGGTAATGGCCAGGTTCCTAACTTTTTTGTACCAGGTTTACGGGGATCACCATCGTAAAAAGACACCGGTGTATTTTTCGGAATAGCCTGGTAGCCGGTGTTATTGATATACCAGGTTACACGCACCTGGGTTTGCTGATAGCATTCTATTTTGGTTACATACACCACACCATCCGCGGTAGGATCATCTACAACAATTTTTACTGCATTGGAAGTATCAAAACAATGACCATCAGTAACGGCTAAACGAACCTTGTAATTGGCAGGTATCTTAAATACATATTTCAGTTGTTCATCTGTGCTGATGACCTGCTCCATCATTCCTTTATCATTGCTCATCAGCCAGCTCCAGCTGGTGCCATTACGGGAACGGTTAGTAAAATATACGCTGTCCAGTTCAATCCCGTCTTTGGAAGCAATTTTTCTTTTGCTGGGCCAGAAGCGGGATACCACACCACAACTCACAGATATCACATCATTGGTGGAAGCAGCGCAGCTGGTAACGGTATTGGTTACACGAAGTTTGATTTCGTAATTTTTTTTCTGGGTAACCGTTAGCTGCAGCGTAGCCCCGTTACCGCTGGGGACATCATCCACCAACCATTGGTAAGCATTTCCACCAATGCCACTACTGGTAAAAGTTACTACGTCGCCTACTACGGGATACTCGATATCACGGGTAAAAGCCGCGACAATATTTTCTGTGCAGGGTTCATTACAGACAGTGCTCGCCAGCATACCGGGTAAAGCCACATCAATAAAGTTATGCATACGCTCCGCCTGACCTGGGGTAAAGGAGAGGATACAACCAGTACCCTGTCCGTAGTCCATAAAGTTATCCGGAAGGTCTGGTACATCTATGGTGAAACCGGATAAGGTATCGGTGCTGCAGGAATTTTGTGGGATACTGCAGGCATAACCACCAGTAATCGTTTTTTCGGGAGGGG
>NZ_DATCVJ010000705.1:0-14215 GCF_036566945.1 Chitinophaga sp.
TTTCGGGCTTATCTATGACGTCGCTGATATAGCCTGCCAGATCTGCTCTGGAAATACTGAAGGGCTTTTTAAGATGTGTGCCGATAGCTACCTTATACTGGCCGGTGGCAGGCGTATCTTTTAGCTGGGGAGGACGTACAATGGTCCAGTTAACCGGACTGCCGTGTAATTGCTTTTCCATCAGCAGTAAGTCTTTATAAGAATGCCTGAAAATTTTCCCGACAATATATTTTATCAGCCATCTCTGCCAAAATACCATCACGGAATTTGTTTCAACGGGCAAAGCGGAAATGCATATTAATCGTTTGCTGTCAGGGTTATTCATGGCTTGCAGAATATGTTTCATGCCATGGGAGTATAAAGTAGTTGGCTTCCGGGAACGATTACCCACTGCGGAAATAATGATGTTATGTTGGTGTACCTGGTCCGCAAATGTTTCGGGTTGTGTAATATCCCCTTTTATGATCAGCAGATGGGGATGCTGCATGCTGACTTTTGCGGGGTCGCGTGCGATGGCTGTTACATGATAGCCTTTGCGGAGCAGGTTTTCGGCGATGATGCTTCCGGTGCCGCCGGTAATTCCGAAAAGAAGAATAGGCTGTTTCATACAATAATCTTAATTGGGAAGCTTGTCGGGTCTGACAACACTCACTAAGATGATTAAAAAGAAAAGTATCAATTGAGCAAGGTAAAACCATTGCAATGTTTCTCTGACGCTAATGGTTTGAGACAGGAAGTTAGTGGGAGATGCTGTAATGAGGGATCTCAATTTATTCCCTTGTTTGTTTCCAACAAACATTCCATTCGTTATCAGTAACATGACCAATACCATCTTTACCCTGAACCATCGCTGATCCCACCAGTTGCCATTTACGAGTGTGAGCATGGTGATACCTGTGATTAATATAATGATAGCCCCTGTTCGTACAAAGGCGCCATATCGGGCCATTAGAGGAAGTAGCCCCAGTGCGCCGCTGTTATCTCCGCGGTCAGCAAACTTCCAAAAGGTGCTAAAGGTGAAATAATCTATAGTGGTGGTACCTGCCATGATTACGAACCCCATGATGTGGAAGGCCAATAGGATTTTTAGCAAGAAGTACATGTTCATTTTACTGTATTTTGGTAGTATTTATTGTAAATTAAAACCTTTTGGTATAAATAACCAACTATTTGGTATTTATTTTATTTATTTGCTACTAAAAGGGATTAACTATGAATCAAACTGTTGAATTGGTCAGGCTCTGGGGAGAATATGAACAAATTAATTCCGGTGCTACTATTGAAGGATTTTGCCGCAGCATATTAGCAGGATCTATCAGAAAGGAGAAGCAGGTGGCACCTGAATGGCAGCTGCGACCAGATTTAAACGGTGCTTTAATTAAGCTGATCAGCCGCATCGGGAAATTCCAGATGATATATACCAATAAGGCATTGGAAGGAACCGAATTAGACCAGATGGAGGAGTTTGGAATCATGGTCGCCATTTTTAACGGGAAGGAACCCATTAAATCAGAAGTGATTTTCAGTAATATGCTGGAGCTGTCAAGTGGTACTAATATATTGGTAAGACTGAAGAGCAAAGGCCTGATCAGTGAATATGATGACCCGGAAGATAAAAGGGTAAAGCGGCTGCAGCTCACGAAGAAAGGTGAAAAAGTATTGAAGGCGGCAAAAGAGCAAATTCTTAAAGTGGTAGCGATGCTGGCGCAGGATTTAACGGATGATGATAAACAACTATGCCTGCAATTATTAACCCCTATAGACAGCCGTTTTTCAGCAGTGATACAAAAACAGAAAGGGAAATCATTTGATGAAATATACGAGGAGAATACCGGCAAGCTTTAGACCTTGCTGCCGGTATACCGCATAAAGAAGCTGTTTGTTTTAACGAATACTAATTTACCCCCTGTTTTAAACGATTTACTCCCCCGATCTCCTTGGGGAACAGCCCTATATTGCCAAAGCAATTCCACTAATAAGCTGATCGCATTAACCCTCATCTTTCACGTTAAAAGTTATTAGTTATGAAACGATTACTATTCTATTTCCCGCTCATTGCTTTGTTATCCGGTTGTTCCAAAAATATGCAGGATAACATTTCCACCAACAAGGTAAAAGACAATGCAGTCACGGCAACGGCGTTGCTGGCTGTGGTGCCATCCGATTTCAAAGGCGTTAACTGGGCCGACCCGGCGGACAATTTCAAAGATGATTTTGTAGTACCCAGCGGATTAAATTCCGCGGATAGTTATGCCACTACCCAAACCAAAGCAGTGAACATTGTCAATGCTTTTAAGCAAAGGGGCGCCAATACCATTCGTATGCCCATTAATCCACCTTCCGTACTGCAGGCTTGGTGGGGCAGCTATACCGCCGCTATTGATACAGCGGCCAATAGTGGGATGAAAGTTATCCTTTGTTATTGGGAAGGCAGCAGCTCCCGTGACGGTATAGTAGACAACACCACTCAATTCTGGAGTATGTGGCAGGTAGTGGTGAATAAATACATCAATAATAGTAATGTTTATTTTGAAGTATTTAATGAGCCGCATGGTTATAGTTTATCCAATCTGAATAATCTGTATGCAGACTGGCTCACAAATTACCCATCCGTGCCTAAAAACAGAATTCTGCTGGATGGCGCCGGCTATGCAACGGATGTGAATGGAGTAGGGGCAGACAGCCGGTTGAATACCTGTTTACTATCTTATCACAACTATACCTGGTTCGACAACAGCAAAACAACGACTGCCGACTGGGAGTCGGCGATATCGGATATTGGTTATCCTGACAGGACGGTGGTGACCGAGTTTGGTATTCCTATGACCAGTGGGAAAGACTATTTGGGTGCGCCGGGAACGGACCGGGAAATTGCTTATTTCCAGGGCATCACTAACCGGGTGTTATCCCGTGGCATAGGTTGTGTATACTGGCCCGGATTAAGAGATGGAGACGGGTATAGTTTATTAACATTAAGCGGCACTACCATCACCACCAATAACGCTTCAGGGCTTTCGCGCTTGCAATATGCCTGGGGTATTAATACCATTACACAACCTTCCGGCGTATTTGATGGCAATGCATGGTATAAGATCGTGGGTCGGCAGAGTAATAAAGGACTCGATGTGAACGGTTCTTCTACCACCAATGGTGGAGGTATTGTACAATGGGATTACTGGGGAGGCAATAATCAGCAGTGGAAATTAACCAGTTTGGGTAGTGGATTGTTCAGCGTTACCAATCGTAACAGCAATAAATCGTTGGATGTGAATGGCAGTTCCACTATGGCTGGTACTGGTATTGTGCAGTGGGACTATTGGGGCGGTGCCAATCAGCAATGGAAAGTAGTGGATGTGGGTTTTGGATATTACCAGGTAATGAATGTGAACAGTGGATTATCGCTGGATGTAAACGGTGCATCTACCGCCAATGGCGCCGGCATTATTCAGTGGTATTGGAGCGGCAATGCCAATCAGCAATGGCAGATCGTAAAATTGTAGGTGATCATCATCCGATCAGTCTTTTCGTGGAAGCGTATTAAAAGCAGCCGTATCAAAAGTAATGGAAAGCGAAATTTCTCTTCATTACTTTTGATACCTCTTTTTTTTGTTTAGTGTTTGCGGCTGCCGGCAACACCCAGTTGTTTCAACATGCGCGCGTGTTCCCACAAAGCATGAATAAAAGTAGGTTGTACCTGGTAAGGCAAATTAAATGCAGCTGCTTTTGCTTTTATAATAGGTGCGAGTTTCCGGTAATGCACATGACAAATGCCGGAGAAAAGATGGTGCTCAATCTGGTAATTCAATCCGCCTATGCACCACGACAGCACCCTGCTGCGGGGCGCATAATTGGTGGTATTCACCACTTCATGGATGGCCCAGCTGTTTTCCATTTTCTTCACATCATCTACTATTATTGGTGTAGCAAAATCAGAAGCGGTCATTACATGTGCAGGCTGGAAGATGCAGGCCAGTGACAATCCTGCAATGAAGTGCATCCCGAAGAAGCCCGTCAGTACCCAATACCAGGGCATACCTGAAAACAATAACGGTAATACGAGGATATATCCATAATAAATTACTTTGAATACAGAAATCCGGAACATGGCCTGTTTTAACGAAACTTTTTGTTTTACCAGCAACCCATGATTTTTATAACGCAATACCTGCAAATAGTCTTTGGCAGTCATCCAGAACAAAGTCATCAACATGTAAAAGAACCAGGCGTAAATGAACTGATACCGGTGATACCAGTGCCGTGGCTGGTTAGGAGAGAAACGCAAAAATTTAATACTATCAATATCCTCATCCAGTCCGGAAACATTGGTATAAGTATGGTGCAGTATGTTATGTTGTATTTTCCAGGTAGCGGCATATCCACCGATTACTTCTAATATGTGGCCAATAAAATTATTGACACTTTTTTTAGGAGAAAACGCGCCGTGGTTAGCATCGTGCATGATGGTAGCACCTATACCAGTCATGCCCAGCCCGGTGAGCAACCACAAGCCCAGGTACAGCCAGATGTTACCGGCGCCGGCACCCACTACCATTAAAATATATGGTACAAAGTATAAGGAAAGCATCACAATGGTTTTAATCCACATCTCTCTATTGGCATAAATAGAAATTTTATTGTCGGTGAAGTATTCCTGTACCGCAGCCATGGCAGCTTCTATAAAGCTGTTATTGCCGCGCGGAGCAAAGCGCACTATATGCCATTCATCTTTTTTCATTTTCATCGTTTAAGAAGGAAACAGAAGTTATGTAGGTGTAAACAAGCGGGAAGAGAAAGGTCTAATCGTTGTCGTAATGTCTGTAATTTACGACAATTTGTTTTAGCAGGTATTTTAGCAGATTTTATCGCTAGTAAAAAAGAAAGTATATTACGGTTTACACATGTACAACCTATATAACTGTCAATTATGGAACACCTGCTTACTGTAGATTCACTGATCAGTCTTCTCACGTTAACGGTACTGGAAATAGTACTCGGTATTGATAACATTGTATTTATTTCTATCCTCGCGGGAAAACTGCCGGAAGACAAGCAAAAGAAAGCCCGTCGTCTTGGATTGGGCCTGGCAATGTTTGTACGTGTTTTATTGTTGCTGTCTATCAGCTGGATTATGTCGCTTACCAAACCACTTTTTAATGTAGGGGAGTGGATCGGGATACAAAATGTAGCATGGCTGGAAAAGACGGCTATTTCAGGACGCGATCTTATTTTGCTGATAGGTGGATTGTTCCTCATTTATAAAAGTACGGCAGAAATACATGAGAAGCTGGAAGGCGGTGAGCATGCTAATGCGAAAGGAAAAGCGCTGGGATTTAACCAGGTGATTGTACAAATTTTGTTACTGGATATTGTGTTTTCGCTGGACTCCGTGATTACTGCCGTAGGAATGGCGGATCATGTGGAGATCATGATTGCCGCGGTGGTTATAGCGGTAGGTGTAATGATGCTGGCCTCAGAATCGATTAGTCATTTTGTGAATAAACATCCTACCGTGAAAATGCTGGCGCTGTCTTTCCTGTTGCTGATTGGTGTTTCGCTGATTGCAGAAAGTTTTGATCAGCATATTCCTAAAGGATATATTTATTTTGCGATGGCATTTTCTGTATTTATAGAGGTGCTGAACCTGAAAATGAGATCACGCGCTGAAAAGCCAGTGAAGCTGCATTCGCCCGAATTACCGGAAAAAAATAAATAAGGTATTCATCTCCCTGAAAAAATAAAGTGATAGCGGAAAGTGGCAGGCAAAGTAGTACATGATATGTAAGAATGGAATAGCTTTGCCTTTTTATCAGTAACAAAACTATTGTCATGAACTTTTACACACGGAAATGGGTAAAGCCGGAGGATCTGAATGCACATGGAACATTATTTGGCGGCAGTTTGCTGCGCTGGATCGATGAAGAAGCCGCTATTTATTCTATTATTCAGCTGGGTACTAATCGCTGTGTGACAAAGTATATGTCTGAAATCAACTTTATCAACTCTGCCAAGCAAGGCGATATTGTGGAGTTAGGGATTAAAGCCACCCATTTCGGCCGTACTTCATTGACGCTCACCTGCCAGGTAAGAAATAAGATTACACAGAAAACAATTCTGACAGTGGATAAAATGGTGTTTGTAAGCGTGGATGAACATGGCAAACCTGTACCACATGGCAGAACAGCTATCACGTATACGGATGAACGATTGAGAGAAGAATAGTGTTATACTTTCAGTCCGCCGAACATACTGAACAGGATAATGCCCAGCACTATCATGGTAATCACCACATAGAGTTTATCTTTTTCTATAGCAAATGCAATAAGGGAGAAGAAGATACGGAGAATGGGCGTTGCTAATAATACGAGCACGCCCAGTTGTATTATTTCGGTGGCGTTGCCGGTGGCCACGCCGTGGAAAATGCCCCGGAAAGACGTGTAACCGGCGCCTTCTCCTTTGAACACGCTGTAATCTGGAATGCTGGCGCCGCCCTGCTGTACCAGGTAAAAAATGCCTCCCAGCAGTGCTATGGCGCTGGCAGTGATCACGCCGGTTCTCAGTACCTGGCCAATGAATAATTCAATGTCACGGTCTACTAATAATTTCTTCAAAGGTTTCATGTGGCGGTTGTTAAAACTGATGATGTAATCCGTTATAGATCATTTCGATGGCTACAAAGGTGATGGCCACACCAAAGATGATCCGCAGGGTAGTGGGGTTGATCAGGGTAAGTATTCTGGCGCCGGTAAAAGCACCGCCCAACACACCCAATATTACCGGGAAAGCAATACCCGGATCAATATATCCCCTTTGCAGGTATACGACTGCACTAGCCGCGGCAGTAACACCAATCATAAAATTGCTGGTGGTGGTACTTACTTTAAAAGGAATACGCATGGTACTGTCCATAGCCAGTACTTTCAATGCACCGGAGCCAATGCCCAGCAGCCCTGACAGCACGCCTGCCACCAACATAATAGAAAAACCACCACCCACATTTTTCAGTTTGTAATCAACTACCCCATTCGGTGTAGGATAGCTGCTATTGAGCTTTAGCGCGTAAGATAATTTGCTGCCGGTTTGCTCTGCATGTACATTCTTTTTGCGCATGGTCATAGCCGCAGAAAAGATGAGTACTACACCCAGTAAAATGGCAATAGCATTCACCGGCATAAATACGGCGATGAGGGCGCCCACCACAGCTCCCGCAGTAGTGGCTATTTCCAGGAACATACCGAGCCTGATATTGGTAATGCCTTCTTTGATATAAGCGGTTGCCGCGCCGGAGGAATTGGCTATAGAGGCCAGCAGTGCGGTTCCTATGGCGTAACGGATATCTACATGAAATACAAGTGTGAGCAGGGGAATCAGAATTACGCCACCGCCTAATCCGGTTATCGAGCCTAAAAGTCCTGCCATATAAGCGCTTCCGAGGAGGATCACGCTAAAGATCAGAATATTCATCTTTGTTAGTTTAGTAATTGTTGTCCAGGATATCTTCCATTACCTGCCCGGATAATTTGGCGTTGCCGCTTTTGATGGCTTTATATAAAGCTTCATGTAAATGATGACTGATTGCAAAATGACTGATGCTTTGTGTATCGCGTTTGGAAAAAAAATCGCGGATGACCACGGTGAAGCTGCGAAACAGATCTGCCAGTACGTTGTTACCAGAGGCTTTCGCGATGGCGGTATGAAACGCGATATCCGCCTCCATGCATTGCTGGTACTGTTGTTCCAGGATGGCCTTTTTGCGTTGTTCCAGCAGCAGTTTCAGTTGTTGGATATCTTCTTTGGTATGGTTTTCTGCTGCCAGTTTTACGATTTCATAATCCAGCATGCGTCGCACCTGGTTAATTTCTTCGAAGTCGGCCCGGCGCAGGCGCTGGTCCAGCGATTCCGCTTTGATGGTTTCATTTACAAAGGTACCGGCGCCCTGTTGTACCCGCAGTACGCCCGACATGGCGAGGGTTTTGATCGCTTCCCGGATGGTGGAGCGACCTACTGCATATTGTACCATGAGTTCCGGTTCTGCCGGTATTTTTTGTCCGGGTTTATATTTCCCCTGAGAGATATCTTTTTGTATGGCGTTGATGACGCGGTCTGATAATTTGGATGTCTGATCCATAAATGCACGTTTACGCTACAAAGGTATGATGTTTATTTAAACATCAGATGTTTTATTTTTTGTGTGAGGAACTTCAGGGCAATAGGTGAGCAGCTTTCTTTGTAGAAAATTTACAACAGGATTATTATCTTACTGAACCAAACTCCGGAGCCAACAACGGCATTAAAATAAAATTCCACTTCATGCATCGCAGAAATTTTTTACAAGCCGGGTTATTAACGACCACCCTTTCCTTCCAGGAAAAATATTTCCCCGTCAGGGCGTATACGTCCGCAGGTGAGGGCTTTATTAAGAATGCCGGCATAGGCGGCAACAATACCGTTGACCTGCTTGCCCGTATAGAGCCCGACTGCCTGGTGCATGCACCTGAGCTTACTATCCTGATGATTGGCACCAACGATATGAATTCCCAAAAGCATATCGCATTGCCACAGTATGAAAATAATTTACGGGAGATAGTGAAAAAAATCAGGGCTATTAAAAGCCGGATATTGCTGATGACTATCCTGCCGGTGTATGAGCCTTACTTGTATACCCGCCATCCGATGGCCTTTTACGCGCCGGAAGGGCATGCCGAACGAAAGCGGCAGGTAAATGAGGTGATCCGCAAAGTGGCAGCAGATTATAAGCTGGATTTGCTGGACATGCATTTTATTTTTCAGCAAACAGGTGATATCGGTGAAGGCGCAGACAGTTTGATTAAAAATATGATCAACAGCAAAGTAACAGATGGGGTGCACCCTACGCCGGCTGGCTACAGAACTATGGCGGTAGCCATTTTTGAATACATCCAGCAAAAAAAGCTACCACACAACCGCGTCGTTTGTTTCGGCGACAGTATCACTTTTGGTGATGGTGGTTTGGAAGGAAAAAGCTATCCCGCATATCTTAAAAAATTATTATTTGCATGAGAAAAATAGGTTTACTGATAACGGTGTTGTTATGTCCCGCATTATTTTCCCTGGGCACTGCACCTGTTTATAAGGCAGATGTGATTATTTACGGTGGTACTGCTGCTGCAATTGTGGCCGCGGTACAAGTACACAACATGGGGCGCAGCGTGATCGTAGTATCCCCGGATAAGCATATTGGTGGCTTGTCTTCCGGTGGTCTTGGATTTACAGATACCGGCAATAAATCCGTGATAGGTGGATTGGCGCGGGATTTCTATCACCGCGTTTGGCTGCACTATCAGCAACCAGCGGCCTGGAACTGGCAAAAGCCGGCGGAATACGGGAATAAAGGACAAGGCACACCGGCCATGGATGGAGCAGCACGCACCATGTGGATCTTTGAACCACATGTGGCCGAGCAGGTGATGGAAGATTATGTCCGGGAAAATAATATCCGTATTTACAGGGAAGAGTGGCTGAACAGGGAACAGGGCGTCACAAAAAAAAATGGCAAAATACAGGCGATCACCACGTTGAGTGGCCACACGTATAGCGGTAAAATGTTCATTGACGCCACCTATGAAGGTGATCTGATGGCGGCTGCCGGTGTGAGTTACACAGTGGGCCGGGAAGCCAATGCTACTTATGGAGAAACCTGGAATGGGGTGCAAACGGGTGTGTTGCATCATGGGCATTACTTTAAACAACCTATCAGTCCTTACCGCATTGCCGGTGATGCTACCAGCGGATTGCTACCGCGTGTTTCCGGAGAAGATCCTGGCGAAAAAGGGGCAGCTGATCATAAAATTCAGGCGTACTGTTTTCGTATGTGCCTGACCGATAACCCTGCCAACCGGGTTCCGTTTCCCCGGCCTGCCGGCTATGATGCCACACAGTATGAATTGCTGGGCAGGGTACTGGATAGTGGCTGGAATGAAGTATTCAATAAGTTTGATCTTATTCCCAACCATAAAACAGATGTGAATAACCATGGACCTTTTAGTACGGATAATATCGGCATGAATTACGATTATCCCGAAGGGAGCTATGCCCGCAGAAAGGAAATTATTCAGGAACATGAAACGTATCAGCAGGGACTCCTGTATTTCCTGGCCAACGATCCCCGGGTGCCGGCGGCCATTCAGTCCCGTATGAAAACATGGGGCTTGTCGGCCGATGAGTTTACCGATAATAAGAACTGGCCACATCAACTATATATCCGGGAAGCCCGGCGTATGAAAGGGGTATTTGTGATGACGGAACAAACGGTGCTGGGAAAAAGCGTCGTGCCTCAATCCATTGGTATGGGATCTTATACATTGGATGCGCATAACGCGCAGCGCTATGTGAAAAAAGATGGCTTTGTGCAAAATGAAGGCGATATAGGCGTAGACATTAAAGCGCCGTACCAGGTGGCATATGGGGCCATACTACCACAACAGCAGGAATGCAGCAACCTGTTGGTACCTGTTTGTTTGTCGGCCTCCCATATAGCTTATGGCTCTATCCGGATGGAACCGGTGTTTATGATCCTGGGCCAAAGTGCCGCCACAGCAGCCGTATTGGCGATTACTACCAACAAGGCCGTACAGGAAGTGGATTATGAAAAATTAAAAGCGCAGTTGCTGAAAGATCAGCAACACCTGGAAGCAGGGAAATAAAATAGAAGAGATGCCCCAATATTAAAAATGCAGTAACCCGGTATTCATCCGGATTACTGCATTATCTTTTTTTATAATGAAGTAAAAAAAGAATTTGGGACGACTAACAAAGAAGAAAGGCCGTAATTATGCGATGGTAAGTTCATGCGTAGGATGCTGGTTTTTCAATTTTTCCATATGATCCTTTTTAAAAAATGAATATTACTGCAAAAGTATAGTGCTGTAGCAGATCTCCCGTATTTACTACATCTACAAGGTGACTACAGGGGGGCATTTTTTGTATCTACAAAACAACTACAAATAGTATTTTTGCAGGATGAACCATATTAAATGGAGGCGGATATTTTTGTTGTGTGCCGTCGTTAGCCTGATTTTTAAAAATGTTTTGTCTGCTCAAACGGTGATGGATTCATTGAAGCAGATATTAACCCATCGGGCCTTAACACCGGAAGAACAGGTGTTGACAAGACTGAAATTAAGTCGTGCTTTACTGAGTACCAACCGTAAGGAGGCGCTGGCCAATGCGCAGGTGGCTTTATCGATGAGCCGTTCATTAAAAGATAGTAAGTATGCCGCACAATGTCATTCTTCGCTGGTATCGTTAATGTTTGGGCAGGAAGATACGAAGAAGGTGCAGCAGCAGCTGGACAGTGCTTTTCTGCTGGCGGAGCAATCCGGCGATCCGTTTACCATGGAAAATGTATGGTATCGGAAAGGGTGGCTGGAGAACAGGATAGGTAAGCCACATGAGGCGGTAAAGAGCTTTCAGCAGGCGTTGAAGTATGGTGTGGGGCAGCCGGCCAATAGTTTAGAGACCAGTATTCTATATAATCTTTCTTCCATTTATGCCGATTGGGATGATCTGGAGAATCAATCCCGCTATGCCTTTGCAACCCTGGACGCCGCGAGGCGATTCCCCGATCCGGATGATATGTGCAATGCCTACCAGGCCATTGGCGGCAGTTATGAACATCGGTTTGCCGGGGATACCAGCGCCCGGCAGCTGCTGGATTCTTCGCTCTATTACAACAGGATTGCCTTACAATACTATCAGCAAAATAAGAGCAGGATCAGTTTCCCGAGCATATTGGGGTTGGTGGCGTTGAATACCGCCAATCTGTATGCGGAATATTTTCCACGCAGCTATCGTGATTCTGCCCTGCAATACCTGCAAATTTCACTGGAAATTGGTACCGCTACCGATCAGCAGGAAATCATTGCCAGCAGTTATGGGATGATGAGCAGCTTTGAAATAGCAGACGGGCATTATGATCGTGCCACGCATCTTTTATTGGCAGGATTAGAAACCCTGATGCGGTCTACTGCTCCCGACAACAATGTGATGGCGCATTTCATGAGTTCTTTGTCTGAAGTAGCGGAAAAGAAAGGCGACTTGCAGGAGGCGTTGCATTACGCCCGTGAGTACAGTAAATATTACGCCGCTGCTTTTGATGCGGAGAAAATGTCGATTACCAAAAGGCTGGAAGCGCAATATCAGGCGCAACAGAGAGAGCAGGAGCTGAGTGCTTTGCAGGAAAAAGCAGCCTTCAATAAAAAGCTGAATATCGTATATGTGATATTGATAGTGGCTTGTATACTGGCGCTGGTATTCCTTTTCCGCTCTTATCATTTCCGTTTGAAATCTACTATTCAGCAGCAGGCGTTGCTGGAAAAAGAGAAGCAGGACGCCGTGTTGCAGATGCGGTTGAAGGACGAAGAAACCAGAGCGCTGGCGTTGGAAAAGCAGGAAGCTGCGTTGCAGGCAAGATTGCAAAGTGAGGAAGCGGCGCGTTTGCAGGCCGAGCAGCAATTAATGCAGGCGCAGAAGGAGCAGTTGCAGAAAGACTTGCTGGCGGGGGCTTTGCAGGTAGAACAAAAGAATGAACTGCTGCAAACATTACAGGAAAAGCTACATGAAAAATCGGGCGATCGCAATCTGGTAGGGCAAATTACCCGCATGATAGATCAGCACCGGCGTATGGACGAAGACTTTGAAACGGCCAAAACGGAGCTGGAAAATATTCATCCGGAATTTTTTAGCCGGCTGCAGGAGAAGGCCGCCAACACCTTGACCAGACTCGATTTGAAGCATTGTTCTTATATCTCTATGGGTTTATCTACCAAAGAAATTTCTTCCAGGATGGGCGTCGCACCAAAGAGCATCCTGATGTCGCGCTACCGGATTAAGCAAAAGCTGGGGCTGGGCAAAGAAGAAGGCCTGGATGCTTATTTGATGGGTATTGTGCAATAGTTATATAAAGAATAAGACTGACTTTTTTTAGTCAGTCTTATTCGCGGGATTGTCCCTTTTGGATTGGGTTTCATCGGGTGATATTTCTTTAATCCCGCAGGAAAACAAACCTGTTTTCAAACATCTTTCCTATTACAGGTATCGGTTGTTGTACGTTGTTACTGGCGTTGATGATACCAAAAATCATAAACACCAGCGGTAATAAACCGGCAAACGAGATGATGCCCGCCAGGGCGGCCGGTAAAACGGCGATTACAACGCCGAGTGCAGCAGACCATACGATGCTGGCGATGACGAGTCCCAGGGCTTGTTCCAGGTGATAATTTACCAGCGTACTTCTTTCGTCTTTACTTTTTACATAGGCAACTATCCATCCTATCAGGGTGATGTAAGCAATCATAGCCCATTGATTTGTTTTCATAGTTTGTTCTTTTTTGGTTTAACGATGATGAGTGGCAAAGGTAAAAAGGCCCAATAGCAGTTGGTGTTTGGCGTATACTACACGCTATCTACACGTTCGGAAATAAGGTACTACAAAGTAACTACATCTATCTTTATAAATTAAAAATCAATTATTTGCATATTTTATTATTTTGTATTTTGTGAGAAGCATACACAGCGGGGCATGTAGGCATGGCACAATGATTGATGCCCTGCAGGTATGAAAAAAACAATTTTACCTTCCGCATTACAAGTAATTGGTTTGGGTATCGTTACCGGAATGCGTAGTGCCATGGGCCCCGCTTTTACCAGTTATTTTTTGAGTCAGCAACCTTCCCCGAAGCTACAGCGGTCACCTTTAGCCTTTATGCAAAAGCCCGCCACCGCCAAATTTTTACAAACTATGGCAGCAGGAGAGCTGGTAGTAGACAAAGCACCTGGCGTAGGAGATCGTATAGCCGCTGCCGGTATTGCCGGCAGAGCGCTGTCAGGTGCCTTGGTAGGCGCTACACTTTATCAGGCCAAAGGCCACAAAGCCTGGAAAGGAGGGCTGATAGGAGCCGTGGCAGCAGTAGCCGCCGCCTATGCATTCTTCTATCTGCGCAGGGAAACCGGCAGAAAATACCAGATCAGAGATGCTGCATTGGGAGGCGTAGAAGACGCTATGGCAGTGGGTATAGCGGCAGCGTCGATCAGGAAATAATAGATTTATTTTTTGTAAGTGTTGTTTTCTTTAAGAAAAAAACTACATTTGCATCCCGTTAAACAATGCCTAATAGTATAATGGTAGTACGATAGATTTTGGTTCTATTTGTCTAGGTTCGAATCCTGGTTGGGCAACAAA
>NZ_DATCVJ010000706.1:0-25009 GCF_036566945.1 Chitinophaga sp.
CGGATGTTGTACATCACACCGCATCACCACTACCCTACTACGGTAACACTCAGCGCCGCCCGCCGGATTGAATTACTGCATCTGGCCAGCGAGTTTGGATTCGTGATCCTGGAAGATGATTACGACTACGATTTTCACTACGACAATAGCCCCGTACTTCCCCTCGCCAGCGCTGATAGCCATGGCATGGTGATCTATATCGGGGCATTCGGAAAATCGCTGGCGCCGGGCTTCAGAACAGGATTTATTGTAGCCCCGGAAAACCTCATGAATGAAATGAGAAAACACCTCGGCATCATTGACCGGCAAGGCGATGTACTGATGGAACAGGTATTGGGCGAAATGATCGAAGCAGGAGAAATACACCGCTACCTGAAAAAATCTCTCAAAATATACCAGGAGCGGCGGGATCATATTGTGGAAGTATTGGAAGACCAGCTCCGTGAATTCATCGATTTTAAAAAACCGGCCGGCGGCCTGGCGGTATGGACCCGGTGGAAACAACCCATCAACCTGATGCAGCTGAGCAAAGCCTGCGCCCGGAATAACCTGTTTATACCTAAAACATTATTATACCAGCATAAAGCACTCACCGCCATGCGCCTGGGATTCGGGCATTTCACCTTACCCGAAGCAGAAAACAGTATCCAGATATTACGACAAGGTGTATTAGAACAGTGGGGACGCTGATTTTCTTTTTTGACTACAACAATGAGCCTTTTGGCTACAATTGTTTTGTGGTAGCTGCGGACCTTTGTGTCAACAAAGAAAAACAGCATTATGAACATCGTACTTACCGGCTCGTTAGGGCATATCGGAAAACCACTCACACAGGAGCTGGTACAAAAAGGACACGCGGTTACTGTGATCAGCAGTAAAGCCGAACGACAAAATGAAATCGAAGCCATGGGTGCTAAAGCGGCTATCGGCACCATGGAAGACGCTGATTTTTTATCAGCTACATTCAAAGGGGCAGATATCGTTTACCTGATGGAAACGCTGGAAGCCACCGGTGGCTTCTTTGACCCCAGTCTTGACGTTATCGGTGCCATCAGCAAAATCGCTTCCAACTACAAACAAGCCGTTGAACAGTCGGGCGTAAAGCGTGTAGTGCATCTCAGCAGCGTGGGCGCACACATGGACAAAGGAAATGGTATTCTCATTTTCCATCACAACGTAGAAAGCATTTTGAAGCAACTACCGGATGATGTGGCTATTAAATTTATGCGGCCGGTGGGTTTCTATACCAATATGTTTGCGTTTATCAGCAGCATCAAAGCGCAGGGCGCCATCATACAAAATTATGGCGGCGACGAAAAAAAGCCATGGGTGTCTCCCCTGGATATTGCAGCGGTGATTGCGGAAGAAATGGAAACGCCTTTCGAAGGCAGAACCTTTCGTTACATCGCCAGCGACGAATTTTCGGCAAACGAAGTAGCCGCTTTTCTGGGCGAAGCCATCGGACAACCCGATTTAAAATGGGAAGTTATTCCGGACGAACAATTGCTGAACGGCATGCTCGCAGCAGGCATGAATCCGTCGGTAGCCAAGGGTTTCATAGAAATGCAGGTAGGTATACGCGATGGGGTATTGTATGAAGATTATTACCGTCACAGACCCACATTGGGAAAGGTAAAGCTGACCCAATTTGCGAAAGAATTTGCGGCGACTTACCGTCAGTCGTAAAATAACTATCTTTAATTATCAAAAAATGAAAACCATGAAGGAATGCATCACTTCATTCCTTCATGGTTTAACCCATCATGGCACATACCACACCATACAGAGTTAAAACGATCAGCGAATTCCATCAGTTACGGAATTTGCCCAAACCCGAGCACCCGCTGATCAGTATAGTCGATTATGCCACGGTTACGCAGTCACGCGAAAACATGCCGAGCAGCTGGGTATATGATTTTTACTTTATCTCCATAAAACGCGGCATCACCGGTAAAATAAATTATGGGCAACAGGAATATGATTTTGATGAAGGCGTGATGTTTTTTATTGCGCCCAACCAGGTTTTCGGTATCAACCAGGTAGCCGTTCCTACTACCAACCGTTCCGGCTGGATGCTGCTGATTCATCCCGATTTTTTATGGAACAGCCCTTTGGCGAAAACCATTAAGCAGTACGAATATTTTGATTATTCAGTCAATGAAGCCTTGTTCCTTTCTGATAAGGAAGAAGGCACCATCAACAATATCATTCAAAACATTCAGCAGGAATACCATTCCAATATTGATCATTTCAGTCAGCAAATTATCATCTCGCAACTGGAAACGTTGTTGAATTACTCAGAAAGATTTTATCACCGGCAGTTTATCACGAGGAAAATTTCCAATCACAAAATACTGAACCGGGTAGAAGACTTATTGGCGGATCACTTCAATAGCGATGATGCCATGAAAGGATTACCCACCGTGCAACATATCGCCGGAAAATTAAACGTTTCCCCTAAGTATCTGAGTAGTTTATTAAAAGTGTTGACAGGACAAACCGCCCAGCAACACATCCACGAAAAGCTGATTGAAAAAGCCAAAGAAAAATTATCTACCACCGACCTCTCGGTCAGTGAAATCGCCTATGAATTAGGCTTTGAGCATTCGCAATCCTTCAGCAAACTATTCAAGAGCAAAACCCATCTTTCCCCGTTGGCGTTCAGACAGTCTTTTTCCTGAGGAAACAGCGGGCGGCATTTTTACCCCCACAAGCTGTATATTCACGTTTTCAATGTGAATGACGTATGAACTTAGACACTATCATAAACAGTATATATCCGCTACCGGAAAAATCGAAAATCTTACTGAAAGAAAACATAGAAGAAGCCACCTATCCAAAGGCGCATGTGTTGTTTAAAGCAAACACCATCGCGTCAAAAATGTATTTCATCAAAAAAGGTATTGTGCGGGCATATGCTAATCCTGGTGAAGAAGATATTACTTTCTGGTTTGGAAAGGAAGGTGATACCATCATTTCCATGAAAAACTATGTTCAAAACCAGAAAGCATACGAAACCATAGAGCTGCTGGAACCCTGTGAGCTGTATGTACTGGATACCGCACACCTGCAGCAACTGTTTCATGAAGACATTCATATCGCTAACTGGGGACGAAAATTTGCGGAACAGGAATTAATCAAAGTAGAAGAAAGGCTTATCTTCACACAGTGCAGAACAGCCATGGAACGCTACAAAGAACTGATGACCACCAGCCCGGAATTACTGCAGCGGGTACAATTAGGCCATATTGCCTCCTACCTCGGCATGACGCAGGTTAGCTTGAGCAGGATCAGGTCTGAGTTGAAATAGCCGACTTATTTTTTATCATTTGTAAAATTTTTGCTGGCAGTAACCTCCGAACTTTGCACTTCTAAAATTGATTGTCATGAACTGGATTATCTTAATTATCGCGGGTTTGTTTGAGGTAGGATTTACCTCCAGTCTTGGAAAAGCAAAAGAATCGACCGGCACCGCCATGTATTTATGGTATGGCGCTTTCGGTATCTCTTTGGTGGTGAGTATGCTGTTGCTCATGAAAGCGACCGAAACCCTGCCACTGGGAACCGCGTATGCCGTATGGACCGGTATCGGTGCAGTAGGAACTGCTTTGATGGGAATTATCCTCTTTAATGAGCCCGCTCATTTCTGGCGCTTATTCTTTATCGCTACGTTGATAGGTTCTATCGTTGGACTGAAAGCCGTATCGCACTAAACTATCATCATTTGAAAAAACACTTTACTATCTTCCTCCTGTTGATCATTGCTATCTCCTGTAATGAATCAAAATTATCTCATGAAAAAATAGGCGAATTGTCGCTCATTCGGGCGGAAGTGAGTATCTATCAGCGTTTGTACAACAAGGAGGAAAACCAGATAGTGGTTAATTTATATGATGAAGAAGGCAAGACCATCAAAAATGATTCGGTGAAGATTTATGTAAATGGAGCAGCGCTGAAATACACCGTCAGACAAGAGTTATACTATACCACGCAAACATATTACTTCAAAGAAAATGCCCTCCCACAGGACAATAAGTTCAGGTTTGAAATAGCATTAACGGATGGTAAAAAATTCTTCCTGGCGGAGGCCAATGCCTTAGCACTGGCGAGTGCCAGAAATATTATTACGCCGAAGGCAGGAGATTTAAATAAGGATATTGACGTGAGATGGAAAGATCTTGGAGCAGTCAATTACCTGGTCATCTCCAGGAGTCTGAAAATTAAAAAACAAGAAGATCCCCATGTGACCACCTATGAAGAACAGGCTTCGGATACGGTAAACATTCAACCCACCGGCCAGCAGGTTTTCCCTAAATCCACCTTCGATAACGCCGAAACCCAGTTGAGTGTACTCTCCCTTAAATTTGTAGCGTTCACCCATGGCAGTGTGAACCCACAGTTAATAAAAGGAAGTGAAATCAGTATTCAGGGAGATATTGAAGAGCGGATATTTTTCGGTAACTAAAGTATTAATGGTGCTTATGATTGCCCGTAGTAACGCGAATCACCTTCTCACATAAGTTTGCGGTTTCACCTAATCGCGCTCCAGGTCCACTATTTTCCGGGATAACATTCTGTTGCCCGCCATGCGCTGCTGCCCTATGCTCCTACACCTGCCGTAAACATACATCCGGCACCGGGCAGGAAGAAACAGACAAACAACCCGGTTTAGCACAGGTTGCCTTCACCCTCACTATCCCTAAAATTCTGCCCCTATTTATTTGGATATTCCGCGAATTTAAATTTATCTTTGCAACTAAGATATTTACCTAATAAGATATAAAATGGAAAGCGAAGCACTCAAAGCAGTCAGGAAACTGAGTCAGCAGTATGCCTACACGTCTATTCAGATGCATGAAGCCGTTGCCAGAAAAGCCGGTCTTTCCGGAACGGACCATAAGTATCTGGGGTTTTTAATGGAAAAAGGGCAAATGACCGCAGGGGAATTGTCCACTTTAACAGGGCTCACCACCGGCGCGGTAACGGGTTTAATAGACCGGTTTGAGAAGAAAAAACTGGTCAAAAGGCGATTTGCAAAAGACGACCGGCGGAAAGTGATCATTGAACCCAACACAGAAAATATCATGACGCTCCTGGTTCCGCTGTATAAAGAATTCCGACAAAAATCAACGCAGTTGCTGGCTTCCTTCTCCAATGATGACATCAAAGTCATTGAAACCTACTTTTCAAAAGCCATCGACATCATGAATGAAACCACCCATACACTCAACGATAAATAATTGATCTATGCGTACACGTTCATTTGTTTGTAGTCTTGCTGATATTGATAAAACCAACACCGACCTGGTGGGAGGCAAAGGTGCGAACCTGGGTGAATTAGCCAGGATAGCAGGCATTCGGGTACCAGAGGGCTTTTGCGTGACCACCGAAGCCTATAAAAAAATAACCGGCGATAACCAGGTGCTTCACCGATTGCTGGATGAGTTAACGCAATTGAAGGCAGACGAGCGATCCTCCATCAGCGCCATTAGTAAAAAGATCCGCAGCACGATGGAGAGCACTCCCATTGCAGCGGAGATAGCGGAAGCCATAGCGGATCATCTTGCAAAGTTGGGTACCCACAATGCCTATGCGGTGCGGTCCAGTGCTACCGCGGAAGACCTGCCCACCGCGTCTTTCGCAGGACAGCAGGATACATACCTGAACATCATAGGGCAAGCAGCCATCCTGCAACATATCAGCAGATGCTGGGCGTCGTTGTATACAGAAAGAGCTATCATTTATCGTCTTCAAAATGGCTTTGATCATCGTAAAGTACATTCGTCGGTGATTATTCAAAAGATGATTTTCCCTCAGGCAGCAGGGATTATGTTTACCGCCGATCCCGTTACCTCCAACAGGAAAGTATTGTCCATTGACGCGAGCTTCGGCCTTGGAGAGGCCATGGTATCCGGTTTGGTCAATGCCGATCTGTATAAAGTAAGCAACGGAAAAATTATCGATAAGAAAATAGCGACCAAGCAAGTGGCTATTTACGCACTCCCCCAAGGCGGTACTGAACAACAAACGATAGCGCCGGAACAGCAGACCAGGCCTGCATTGACGGATGAGCAGCTATTACAGCTTGCGCATACCGGTAAAAAAGTAGAAGCACATTTCAGCCAACCGCAGGACATCGAATGGTGCTTGGCAGATGATACATTTTACATGGTCCAGAGCCGGCCCATTACTACTTTATTCCCGATCCCTGAGGCGAATGATACCGAAAACCATGTGTATGTATCGGTGGGGCACCAGCAAATGATGACCGACCCCCTGAAACCTTTGGGATTATCCTTATGGCAGTTAACCGCTCCCCGACCCATGTATACAGCTGCCGGTCGATTGTTTGTTGATGTGGCACCGGACCTGGCTTCTCCTGCAAAAAGAAACATGATAATAAATGTTTTAGGCAAATCTGATCCACTGATAAAAGACGTATTGACCAGCATCTTAGAGCGGGGCGATTTTATACAATTACTCCCGGAAGATAACGGTGCTGGTAAGCCCAATCAAGGTCCACCCCCCTTCAACTATCAAACACTTCAGGATTATGATCCCGCTATCGTTGCGGAATTGATCAGGCGTAGTGAAGCCGGGATAGCAGCGTTAAAACAAAATATTCAAACAAAATCAGGATTAACGCTGATTGATTTTATTTTGAAAGACGTACAGCAATTCAGGGACCGCAAATCTGATCCGCAAAGTTTCGGCGTTATCATGACAGCGATGAATGCCTCTTCGTGGATCAATGAAAAGATACAGGAATGGCTGGGGGAAAAGAATGTAGCAGATACACTCACCCAATCAGCGCCCAATAATATTACTTCTGAAATGGGTTTGGCATTATTAGATGTGGCAGATGTAATTCGCCCTTATCCCAAAGTGATTGAATATTTGCATCAGGAGAAAGGAGATAACCTTTTAGAAGATATAGTACAATTGGATGGCGGAAAGGAAACACAAACCGCTATCCGCGATTTTCTCCACAAATACGGCATGCGTTGTGCCGGTGAAATAGATATTACGAGAACCCGCTGGGCGGAAAAACCTACTACGATCATCCCCCTTCTTCTTAATAACATCAAAACTTTTGCGCCCCATGAAAGCCGGCGGAAATTTGAACAGGGGCAAGAAGCCGCGTTGAAAAAGGAACAGGAGTTATTAGCTCGTTTAAGGCAATTACCCGATGGAGAAGAAAAGGCCAGGGAAACAAAACGAATGATTAGCCTGGTGCGGAATTTAATCGGTTATCGTGAATATCCAAAATATGCCATCGTTAATCGTTACTTCGTGTATAGGCAGGCGTTATTAGAGGAAGCGGAGCGACTCGTACAAACGAATGTGCTTCTTGAAAAAGAAGATATTTATTATCTCAATTTTCAAGAACTCCGCGAAGTCGTTCGTACCCATCAAGCAGATTACCAGGTCATCAACGAACGAAAAGCCGCGTACCAATCATTTGAAAAACTAACACCACCACGTGTGGTCACTTCCGATGGCGAAATCATTACCGGCAAGTACAACCCGGCGTATCTCCCGGCCGGTGCTATGGCTGGTTTGCCGGTTTCCTCCGGGGTGATAGAAGGAAGGGCACGTGTTATTTTAAATATGGCAGATGCTGACCTGGAAGAGGGCGATATATTAGTCACCGCGTTCACGGACCCTGGCTGGACACCCTTGTTTGTATCCATAAAGGGACTGGTAACGGAAGTGGGCGGCCTGATGACCCATGGAGCCGTTATTGCGCGCGAATATGGACTGGCGGCCGTAGTTGGCGTAGAGCATGCCACTAAGCTCATCAAAGACGGACAGCGAATCCGCGTAAATGGAACGGAAGGATATGTGGAAATATTATAGCCGTGAAACCGTCGGCCCTGGAATATTTAGACCACCCGAGCATGCCGGCGGTCAGCAGTCCATTACCATCTAATTTCCCCACCGTCTTTGAAGAATTTGCCTGTCACCGTCCTATCGGTTAACATGGCCAGTACCACAATTGGCTTTGCCCCCTCCTCCACTGTCTTAAAACCTTTAAACTGATTCAGGTCTGTGGCGGTATAGCCTGGCGTTACGCAATTGACCGGGATGTTTTGCGAACGCAGCTCATTGGCCAACATCACAGTAAAACCATTCAAGGCCGTTTTGGAACACCCATAGGTGGAGAAATTACTCCAGTTGGGTGGCCGCTCGGCAGACATGTTCATCGTTAAAGATCCTATTTCACTGGATACGTTTATGATGGATGGTGCAGAAGATTTTCTTAACAATGGCAACATGATCTGCGTTGTTTGAACAGCGCCAAAAAAATTCGTTTCAAATAAAGTACGAATCGCTTCCATACTATAGTCGGCCACCTGCTGCGGTTGGGCACCGGATATCCCTGCGTTGTTGATTAACAGGTCAAGCGCTCCAACCTCACTGTCTAATTGAGCCTTGGCCTTGCTGATGGAATTTATGTTGGTGACATCGATCTGAATGGCTGCCACGTTATTGACGCCGGAAGCATTCAGCTGATCGGCTGCCTTTTGTCCGCTCAGAATATCTCGGCTACCCAGGTAAACAAAATTCCCCAACGCTGCCAGTTGCCGGGCTGTTTCAAAGCCAATGCCTTTGTTGGCGCCGGTGATCAAAACTGTTCTCATAAAATTTAATATTTAAAAATCTGCCGGATAGCAAAGTAACTATCCCTGCTACAAATGTAACCCCGCTTAAGAAGGCAGCTGTAGCCTGATTACGCTATTTTGTAGCCAAATGGCAGGTACATTTTATCTAACATGAAAATGGCTGCTTCCATAAAAGAAAGCAGCCATTTCACATATAAGTAGTAAGGGACTATTTCACGTCCCACCACACCTTGGTAGTGGTATTATTTTTCGCGCCTACTTTGCTGAAATTCTCCGAGTTGTTGGCCGCTTCCGCGGTAGGATACATGTATCTCACTGGGAACTGCTTATTCTGTTGCTGTCCTTCATAGATATCTGCCGGTAACTGCGGATAGTCCAATCTTCTGAACTCTGCATATGTTTCATTCATCTCCATAAAATTGGTATGAATCCATTTCTGCAATCCTATTTGTGCTAGCGCGTTGGCAGGATTGAATGCATAGGTAGAACTGGCCAGCAGTGTATTGATAGTAGCTGCATCCGGCTGGGCGGTAAGTCCTGGCTTTTTAGCCACCGGGCTGCCCAGGTAAAGACTGTAATACCAGGCAATAGATGCACGAATACCATTTTCATAGTACGTTTTGGCATCGCTGCTGCTGATCAGGTTCTGTTGCCGGGCTTCTGCCAGCAGGAAGTAAACATCCGCAGCACTGATCGCTACACCGGTAGGTAAGGTGGTATTGCGAACAAAGGTCACCGTATCAATCACAGACACCGTGGTGATATCCATGGTTCTGTTGGCGGTAGTAGCAGGCAATCCGATGATATCGGCGCCACCTGTTTTAGCGAAGAACACCGGCATACGTGGATCCACGGCCTGTTTCATCTGGTTCACCATAAACTCTGGCGCATACTGGTAAGTATCATTTTCATTCAATGCACGTAACAGTGTGTTGCTGCCACCACCGTAAGTCTGACTACCTATCTGCAATATCGCATTGTCAGCGTTATCCGTAATAAGCGGATTATTACCCTGCATCAAATCCGTCAGCTCCTGTTTAGCGCGGGCCTGATCCACACCGGAAATGCGCATGGCATAACGCAAACGCAGCGAGTTCGCCAGTTTCTGCCAGCGGGACAGGTTTCCTTTATACAGGATGTCTTGTACTGCCAGCGATTTATGGCTTTCGTACAATGCCGGTTGTAATTGTGCTGTCCCCAGGAAAGTGGCCGCTGCTTTCAGATCGTCGAGCAAACGGTAGTATATACTTTGCTGATTATCGTAAGTAGGATAATAATTCACCGGCTGACCATACAATCCGTTTTGGGCGGCGAAACCAGTGGAGTAAGGCATATCATCAAACAGGTCGGTAGCCTGTGCAGTAGCATATGCGCCTAATACCTTGGCCAGATGATAGTATACCTTGTATTCATCCCGCTGTTCAGCGGTGAGTTTATAATTGTAATAGTTTTCAATGCCCACCACATTGAGCATTTTAGTCAGGTAGTAACTACTCCACTCTGCCCTGTCGGTAGTAATCTTATAAAAGTTACCACTGATCGGGTCCACGGAAGAAGCAGTGATCTGCAACATGGGGCCCAACAGGCGGAAGTAGTTATTATACGCCGACGTATAATCCTGCCGTATAGTGGCATCTATGGCTGTAGGTAAAAGGTATTCAATCTTAGTACTGGTAAAAGTTTCCGGATTGGTAAAAAGGTCATCCATGTTCTTTTTACAACCGGTACTTACCATAGCCACTAATAATCCTGCGATAGCTGATTTTCTCATATTCATAACGGCTGTGATTTAGAAATTAACTTTAATGGACCCTCCCAGGTTACGGGTAGACGGAAATGCGGTGTATTCGAAGTTGCTGTTAACGGCATCAGTACCCAGCCCGCTGTTAGGCACTACATTGGGCAATGATTTGTACAGGTAAGCCACATTACGCGCAATCAGCGAAAAGGTCAGGTTTTGTACGGAGAGTTTCCGGCACAAAGACTGCGGCAACTGGTAAGCGAGGGAAACCTCACCCAGGCGAATGTAGTTATTGTCGTACACCGCATCTTCTGTACCAAACGCACCATAGCGGCTGTTGTAGTAGTTGGCTGCTGATATAATGATATCATTGGCAGATCCATCTGCTTTCACGCCGTCAATCAGCATACCATCGGTACGCAACGTTTTGCCGGCAGGTGGCTGTTGTCCATCCTGCAAACGAACATTCTTACCTGCATCATTGGTATAGAATGAAATCCCGCCGTGTTCTGTATCGCGGCCATTCAACGATTCTTTTGATACACCGGCTGCATTCATCAGTATATTGGAATAAGAAACGATTTTACCACCGTAACGATAATCTACTACTACTGTCAGCAGGAAGTTTTTATAAGAGAAGTCATTGATAAAACCACCATACCATTTAGGCAATGCATTACCCATATTGGAAAGGGTGCCTTCAAAAGTAAACATGCCATTAGCATCTACCACAGGCAATCCTGATTTAGCATCTCTGGCCAGTTTACTCATGTAGATATCATAAGGGGCATCGCCTGGTACTGCTTTGAAAGTAGCACTGAATGGATTGCCGATTACTCTTTCTTTGATACCATCTGCGAGAGAAAGTACTTTTCTTTTTACGTTGGAGGCATTGAGGGTAGATTGCCATCCAAAGGCATGACCTCTGATGATATCGCCTTTCAGCTGGATTTCTATTCCTTTGTTGGAAATAGAACCGGAGTTAACACGGATGCTGGAAGCACCGCTGGAAGGAGTCACATTTACCGCATTGATCAGGTCTACACCTTTATTACGATAATAGGTAAGATCCAGTCTCAGACGGTTATCCATCAGCGCCGTTTCCATTCCGAATTCCAGGGAATAGTTTTTCTCTGCCCTGATAGCCAGTGGAGGCACGCTCGTGGAAACGCTTGATTTCACTGCGCTCAAACCATCTACCCGCAGGTAGGAAGTATAAGTATATCCTTCGTTCGCGAAATAGCGGGAAGGCACGGTGTTACCCACCTGTGCATAGGAGCTGCGGAATTTCATGTAGTTGATGACTTCCGGCAGTTTCACCGCATCGGACAAAATAAAGCTCAGACCAACAGAAGGGTAGAAATAACTGCGGTTGTTGGATGGGAGTTTACTGGACCAGTCGTTGCGGCCTGTAACGTCCATGAACAGCCAATCGCGGAAGCCTAACTGTGCAGTTCCAAAGGCAGCCATGTAACGTTCGCCGCCATCGCTGCCGCGGGGAGGATTGTTATCTGTAGCCTTGTTGTTATTCAGCGAGAAGATATCCCGGAAACGCAATCCTCTTACATAAGAAGTATTGCTGTAGCCATACGAATCATCTGCGGAGGCGCCGCCTGTAACGGAGAGTTTAAAATCTTTGCTCAGGGATTTGTTATAGGAGAGCAAAGCTTCTGCATAGTTTCTGTAATTGTTATCTATGGTACGGGAATAATTACCCTGCAGATCTGTTCCATTGGTAGGATCTGAGGCTTGTAACCATTTCTCCTTTGTTTCACTGAGAATGTAGTACCTGTCAGTTCCGTAACGCAGACGGAGGCTCAGGGGCTTCGCCAGTTCAATGGTGGCTGTTACGCTACCAAACAACTGCTGCTGATTGGAAGTGTAGCGGTTTTCACGCTGGTCCCAGAACAGTGGACGAAGAATATTATCGCGGAGATTACCGGATATTTTTTTAATAGAATCGGTGAGATAATATCCCAACCCATTCTTATAATTATCTTCATACAGAGAGGTGATCTCGTTCCTGGCGATCGGATAGTTAGACGCGCGGTCGATTCGCTGTGGCGGGTTCTGGTTGTCGATGTTGTTGTACATCAGCTGTACATCCACTTTAATCTTGCTCGACACCTGGTAGCCACTGGCTACAGACACAGAGTTACGTCCCTGTTTCATGTTAGGCAGAAATCCGCCATAGTTGAAATTCGTATAGGAGAAACGGAAAAAGCCTTTGTCCGTTGACCCATTGATACTGGCACGGTTGGAATTGGTAAAACCATCCTGGAACATATTTTTGAAGTTATCCGGCTGTGCTACCCAGGGACGTTTTTGACCATCCCACCACTGCACGGTTCTTCCATCCAGTTTAGGACCGAAATTGAACGTAGATGTTCCGGTGTAAAGCGGTGTACCGTCTCCTGCAAAGGCGGTGAAATAAGGCGTGGTACCGGAGCCATATTCATTTTGATATTTCGGTAAAAAGGCGCGTTGGTTGTAGGTGTAATCAGAATACACTTCTACGCCCAATCCTTTTTTACCGCTTCTACCCTTTTTGGTGGTGATCACAATCACACCGTTCAGGGCTTGTGAACCGTAGAGTGCAGCGGCATTGGCGCCTTTCAGCACGGTGAGGGATTCAATATCGTCAGGATTGATATAGTTCAGCAAAGATCCTTTGGTTGTACCGCCGCTACCGCGGCCGGAAAAGCCATCATCATTATCATTCACGGGAATACCATCCAGTACGATGAGTGGACGGCTGTTTCCGTCGATGGAGTTGATACCGCGGATGTTGATGCGGGTGCCGCTCATTGGTCCGCCTGCCATGCCTACGAGGTCTACGCCGGGCAGTTTACCTACCAGCGCACTACCGATATTGTCGGCGCCGGCATGCATGATTTCTGCCGCTTTCACTTCACTCACGGCATAAGTCAGCGAACGTTTCTGGCGGGTGATGCCCATGGCCGTCACGATCACTTCATTCAGGCCTTTGGTATCTTCCAGCAATGTTATATCAACGTGGGAGCGATTTTCCACTGCTACCCGCTGTGGCAGGAAGCCGATAATACTGAAAATCAGCGCTCCTTTTTCAGGCACATTGAGTGCGTAGGCGCCCTGGGCATCGGTAGTAGTACCTACTGCAGCGCCTTCCACTTTAACGGTCACGCCCACGAGTGGCATACCGTTTTTATCGGTGACTTTACCGCTAACTTTGTTGTCTTGTGCGGTTTCTCCTGCAGGGAGAATAACGATCATATTATCAGGCATCAGCTTAAAACCAAGGCCGATGGGTGTCAGCACACCGGAAAGGATTTCCGGAATTGTTTTATCTGTTACCGTAACATTTACCTTTTCCGCCTTCAGGGAAAGCTTATTATTGTACACAAAGGTATAGTCACTTTTCTTTTCGATGCTGTCCAGTAGGTTGCTCAAACGCATACCTGTGTAGTTCAGCGATATTTTGACCTGGGAATAACCTTTGGCAGATACCTGCACCAAAGCCCCACAGATCAGCAGTGTTGTCAGCTTCATAAACAACAAAATCTTTTTAATTGCCTGCTTTTTCTTCATTATCTTTAGATTCTGGGTAATAGAATGCTATTTACATCTCCGGGTGTTCAAGCGAGGAGATATATGTAAATAGTGTTAAATCCTTTACAGCAGGGAGTGTTGGTCCACTTCCTGCTTTTTTTTTAAATTGGAATGGTGGAATTTGTGTTAAAGCATACGTGATTTTTTAATTAATAAATGTGTACTCCAAGGCTGTCTGTCCGATATTTGAAGCCCGCAGAAAATTGCAGCGCCTTTAGAACCTGATCCAGATCTTTGTGTTTGAATGTTCCTGTAATGATCTCGTTATTATATCTGTCGTTATCCAGCTGAATCTTCACCCCATACCATCTTTCCAACTCTTTTAAAATGTCTGGCAGGTATTGTTGTTTAAAAACAAGCTGATTGTCCATCCAGCTGGTCTCCGGCAGCATTCCGGTGGTGGAATCGGTGGTCATATTGCTGACGGTATAGTTGGCTGGTGGAACTGGTTGATGTTCATTTTTTATGGTTGCCACAGCAATGGTCACTTTCTGTCCGGGTAATAAAAGTATTTTTCTGCCCTCTCCTTCTTTAAGATCCACTTCTACTTTTCCTTTGATCAGCGCGGTTTCTACGGCGCCCTGTCCCGGGTAAGCTTTAATATTGAGCGAGGTGCCCAGCACGCGAACATCGAGTCCGCCAACATGCACGATGAAAGGATGATTGGCGTCGCTCACTACATCGAAGTAGGCTTCTCCGGTTAACGTGACTTCTCTTTTACCTTTCATCGTTTCTATCCGGCTGTCTGCATTCAGCCATACCCGTGTACCATCTTCCAGGACTACATTGGTGCGTGTGCCGGGTCGGGTAGCTATTTTTCTTGCGCTAATGGCGGTGGGCGTATGGGTATCTACTAAATAATATACGGCGGAAGTAAAAACAAGTCCGGCCACCACAGCGGCGGCGGCCCATTTCAGTAGTGGGATCACTTTATTGCGTCGTGGAGTGGCTACATCATCCAGCGATAATTGTGCAAGCCTGGTTTGCAGCAGCTGTTCTTCTTCGCCATCCGGCAATACCGGTTGGCTTTCCAGATGCTCCAGCAGGGAGATACTATATTGCAGGGAGGTATCTTTGCTGAGCAATTGATCCAGTTCCTGCAATTCCTGTGGTGAGGCCTCTCCTGCCAGTTTACGGGCATATAAAAACAGGGCTCTTTCGTTTTCCATAGCAGTAAGGAGTAGAAAAAGATGAAAAACCCTTAAAGGAATTTAAAAAAAACAAAATCCCATCAGGTATAGTTAAATAATCATTATTATAAGAGCGGCATTTATGCTTAAATTACAGCCGCAATGACCAAAATCTCTATAAGTGAATTGATTGAAAGGATTGTTATGTATGACGATCAACAGGCGTTTAAAATAATCTATCAGCATTATTTTATCCGTTTGTTCAGGCTGAGCTTTTCTATTGTAAAACTGAAAGAACTGGCGGAAGAAATCACCAACGATGCCCTGGTAATGCTGTGGAATAAAAGAAGTCGTCTCCCGGCCATCGATAACCTGGATCTATATTTATATACCTGCATAAAAAATGATTCCATTGCCAAACTCAATAAAGAGCAGGCGAAATACACCACAGATATCAGCACCGCAGCAGGAGAAATGCTGAAGATAACGCTCGACCCGGAGAAGCTGATGATCTCTGCAGAAATGATGAAACAACTGACAGAAGCCATTGCCAGTCTGCCTCCACGTTGCCGCCTGATCTTTAAACTGATCAAGGAAGATGGGATGAAATACAAAGAAGTAGCGGCGTTACTGGATTTATCTGTAAAAACGGTGGAAGCCCAACTGACGATTGCTGTTAGAAAAATTCTGGCCGCCACTCAACTGCAAACCAACACACCAAAACTCAAGATAAAATCCTGGGGATAATTTCTCGAGTTAAAAATACTATTCCTTCTCACCTAATCATATTAATATATTTTACTATCTTTACACTGAACGGACACTTTACACCGGGTGCCGTCTGTAGCATTTATAATAACGACTGTAGCATTCACCACCCCAAAGGGGAAATTAAACATTTCAATTTTTTTATGACAGCGAACACCTATTTTATTATTGGCGGGATTGCCTTACTATTTCTTGTGTACATGTTCATCTTGAAAACAAAGATGAAAAAACAGCAGGCTAAACAACTGGAAAACTTTAATAACAATCATTCGGATGAACCATTAACAGACGAACAAAAAAGATTGCTTTCTTTTGGCGGAATTTTATTTTACTACAGAGGAGAAAAAATACTCGGTATTACACCAGAAAATAGTTTAAATGAGTATATGGGCGGATTAAAGCAACAATGGGAAATAACAAACGCCACAGAAGCAAAAGAAACCTTGCATAATTTATTAGCCTTAGAGAGAAGCAATGAATTTGCACCTGTTTTTCTTCAATCAACAAAAGAATTAAGCAGCATTCAAAAAGATATTTCTAAAGGTTTGGGATTAGAGCTCAGTAGCGTTGCGCAGGTAAAATCTGCTTACGCCTGGGACATTTGCAGAGCAGTATCATTAGCCAAATGGTGCTACTGGGTTGGCTATTTAACGGAAAAAGAAACCTGGGATGTGATGAAAAAAGCGGCGGAGATAGCGACTAGCAAAGGGGAAAGCTGGTCGGATTATACGGTTTCATTTTTATTAGGCAGGACTATTCAAGGCTTTGATTTGGATGACCTGATAGTAGAAAGCAAACAGATACTCACCGGTAAAGGACCATCGTTGAGAAAAATTGAAGACGTAGATATCTATTCAAAATACGCTTTCCAAAACTAATAACAGGCGACAGGTAAAAGAAGGGACCATGTTGCTACACTCCCTTCTTTTACCTGTCACAATTTACTTCAACGTCAGGATCACGGCGCTACATGCCGGCACTTTCAATTTGCACACATTGCTGGATATATAAGCCACTTCTATTTCCTTCGGCTCCCAGGTACCATCGGCCTTCACAGCGCTGCCACCCAATGTCACATTCGATTCGGTATCCGGCGAAAGCGCCATAAGTCGCATCAGGGTTGCCTTACTGTAGGCTGTATGCGCGTTGATGGTGACAAAGCCGTCCTTCTTCAAATCTTTATTGATGAGCGTAACGACCATGGCATTATCTGACTGCAGCACAGCATGGCAGGTAAGATTAATCGTACTATCCGTTGTAAGGTCAGTTGACAACAGGCGGCCTTTGGAAGCCTGCGCAAACGCCAGCATGCCATAGTATAGCGGACGCCCGCTAAAAAGCGACTGCTTACGCGTGATAGGTGTATAGCTTGCACCACCGGTATGAAAGTTAACGCCGCCACACCCTTTTTTAGCGAGTTCGAACATCATGTCCAGCCCCCAAAGGGCAGATCCAAAAGTGTTGCTTACACCTACTTTTCCGCCCTCGTATACGGAATTGATTTCTGAAAAACGCCAGGGTATATTGAGTTTACCGGCATTCATAGTCATAGCATCCGCCTGGCCCAATACAGCCACATTGTCTTTGAGGAGGGCTTCAATAGTTACAGCCGGGTCTTCTGGCGGCCCAAGTTTGTAATAGTGTTTGGTAAGCACTACCAATTTGCCGCTTTGGTCCACGATAAAAGGTTTAACCCAGGCATCGATATTTGGCGTAGACGTTCCTGGCCCTGTCAATGGCGCGGCTGGCACCCATTCTAAAATCTTATCCCTGTGTGCATTGTATTCCAGCAGGAACTGAGGATATTTGTAATTAGATGGGCGAAGACCGTTGTGATTAAAACCATTAGGTTCATTGCCAATTTCAAAGCCCAGCAGT
This sequence comes from Chitinophaga sp., assembly GCF_036566945.1. Taxonomy (GTDB): domain Bacteria; phylum Bacteroidota; class Bacteroidia; order Chitinophagales; family Chitinophagaceae; genus Chitinophaga. Next base: position 17,733 of record NZ_DATCVJ010000706.1, read on the forward strand.
ACGTCCTTGCCTTTATCACAGGCATATCTGGCTTCCGATGCCGACTCCTCCGGTAAGCCCGTTCCCAGATTCAATCCCAGCAGCACCTTGTATCCGCAGGCACGTGCGAAATTGAACAGGTTATCCAACTGCCATCCGTTCATCGTCACGGTACCTGCTACCGGTTTACCGGCAGGGCCTATCCAACGTATGCCATCCACAACATGGCCGCCGGTACGGATCACACCGGGGCCCAATGCTTTTAGCAGGTTCACAAACCCGGTGTTTGCGGGATTCAGATAATCGCCATTGGCAAGGCCTTCTGCGGAAAAACTAAAACCAGTAAATCTATCAGGGATGGCCATGCCAGGATGCGCCGCGTCAATATCTACGCTAACAAGGATGCCGTCTGGTACAGGTTCAGGAATGCCAGGCGTGTTCTGCGATGTAACAGGTTTCGAACAAGCGGATGCCAATGCGATAGCGCATGCGACAAGCACCACTTTTGCCGATGTTTTGATATGGAAAACATTGCTTTGCTTCATAGGATATGTTAAAAAAAGTACGTGTAGGTGGTGAAAATTGAATGCATTCCATGCGAAGTTATAGCAATATCAAAGCTGTGCCAACCCTGCCATTAATTTTTAGTTATTTATCAATCGGGAACGATTGCAGCAAAATTTCTGCATAATAGCATGCAAATAAATAAGCAGTGCGGCGATGAAGTCGCTCACCTATCAAACTTAAATCGCTCACAGTATTGATAGATATAGTCCTTCAGTTCCGGGTATAGGTTATCCATTTATTGGCGCGTTATCATTTTGGTAGAGATTAACATTGCAGCAAGCCCAAATAAAATCAAAGGGAGGATAAAATAATCCCCATAGCCTCCAATAAAAAACCTGCGCGATGATGCGCAGGTTTCCCGTTTATCCGGAGATGGTAAAAATATCCTAACTACTTCTTCAAATTATCAAACATGTTAATAGCTGTGAACAACACACCTGCTTCTCCTCTGAAGGTGCCGGAACCTCTTGGTTTGTTATCAACGGAATACCACTCATAAAACCCGTTATTATCTTTCACACGTTTTACCATTGGCAATACCTGTTCGTAGGCTTCCTGTACAAATCCGTATTTAATCAATTGCTGAATCATTCTGCCGCCAAACCATGTCCAGTCGCCACCATTCTGATAACTATACACGGGGTTCATGATCTTATTTACAAAATAGCCGTCCGGATAAGGTGGATAAAGTGTTAAACCTATGGAAGGGGCTCCAGCCTCTTTTACCCTTTTAACCATCTCATTCAAAGAAGTTTTTACTTCCTGTTTGCTCAGCAAACCAGCTTCAATAGCAATGGTAGTACCACCAAAATAGTAGATGTCATTCTCCTTAAAACCAGCAGGGAAAGGTGATCCTTTGAGGTAAATATGCGGAATGAATTTCTGTTTCTTTTTATCCCACAGATATTTTCTGCAGTTGGCGGCCACTTTGTTTTTAATATTATCCCATTTCTGGTGAGTAGCCGGTAACATCTCCATTAAGTTATTCATGGCAATAATAAACATGGCATTGTCGTAAATATCAATCGCCGGATGCGTATTATTATCGAGGTCTACTCCCCATCCATGTTCTGGCTGTACATCTCCCCAATCTGCTGTGGTAGCACCTGTAATGAGTCCGTATTGCTGGTTGAATTTATGTTTCATAAGAAATTCCATGCAATACTCCAGGCGTTCTGCTACGGTTTTATCACCAATCTTTTCATGTAAAATGCTGCTATCGCCGGTGAGCTGAATGTATTTATAAACGGCTTGCACCAATGAACTTTCCTGATCGGTTTCCACGGTATTCTTATGACCGGCATAACGTGGTTCCAGTTTGGAATAACTAAAATCCGTTTCTCCTTTGCCGATTTTTTCAGCAGGTGTAAATCCATCAATAATATTTCCATCGTCCCCCTGCATTCTGAAAAATACGAGCAGGTTTTCTTTCAATAGATCCGGACTATTTACCTGGGCAGCCAATTCAATAAAAGTATTGTAATCTCTGATCCAAACTTCGCGATATCCATCCCCGGCGTTAAATCCTGCTTTCATCACTTCCAGCGCTTTCGTTTTCACGAAGGGAAAATAGGCTGTTGCTTTTTTCTCTGCAGACGTTTCGTCTGTTGCTTGCTTTACCTGAGCCGTGCCTGTGAAAGCACAGAGTACGAGGCCCCACACTAATGAAGATTGTAATTTCATGCTATAATAATAAGTAAAATATAAATCTATATGCCTTTCTGTTCACGTGTACATGATCGGGCGTCACATCCTAATAATGTACGAATGTATAAACATACTATTTTTTCAAATGCCAGCAAATTTTTCTTTACTTTTTTCTTCGCATTTCCAGGTGCTGCCAGTGCTGTCTGCGCCTGCTCATAGCCCTTTCTGGGTGCAAATCAGCTATCTCTGCCTGAGCCTGGTAATGAATTCAAACAATTTTTTGGGAAATCAGCCATTTCAATATATGTTTGCACATATGTACATACATATAGCCGGGGCACTCTTTTACAGTTTCAACGGCTTCCGCAGGCGAGGACTGTTATTCGCTATTGCATAACAGCTGTTAACCGGCAATGATAAATTATCAAATAGTAATAATACAATGAGAAAAACTTCACAGGAGCTATTACCATTAACTGCACCCACAACAGATACAGGCGTTTATAATATCTACCCTTCCTTTACATCCGGTGAAACAGTGTATACTGGATTTGCAACATTGGCTGCTGCCATCAGTAACGAAAAGGTGATCATTATCGATGGCTACGGTGGCATATTATGGGAACAATTCAGGGAGCAGCTGCACACCGCATTGAGCGTTGATAACAAGCGGATCACCTGGTATGACATCAACACCTGCCTGAAACCTGCCGCAGATATAGATGCCATGATAGCTTCCAGTCTGAATGGAGATGATCCGGTATTTGGCAAAAAATATACGGGTGATCTGTTGGACTTCTTTGATGTGAAGAAATTGGCATTGGTTCATCCGGATACTACGGCAGACATTTCCATTATTTATGGAACAGGTGCTGCCCTCTCCAATGTTAAAGGGAAACTGCTCTATGCAGATGTACCTAAGAATGAAATTCAATATCGTATGCGAGCCGGTGCCATTACTAACCTCGGCGCCAATGAAACTGACGCGCATACGCAGATGTACAAGCGTTTTTATTTTGTTGACTGGCCGGTACTGAGTAAACATAAAGCGAAACTACTTTCTCAGATAGATGATATCATTGATGAACAACGTGTCCATGAAATTACATGGATGACAGGCGATGCGTTCAGACACACCCTGCATCAGATGCTGCAACAGCCTTTCAGAGCAAGGCCCTGGTTTGAAGCCGGTATATGGGGCGGCAACTGGATGAAAAAGCATATTCCTCAGCTGAACCAGGAGGAGGTTAACTATGCATGGTCTTTTGAACTGATTACCCCTGAAAACGGCATTGTAATCGCCGGTGAAAATAATTTGCTGGAAGTATCTTTTGATTACCTCGCATTTGCAGACAATCAAAAATTACTTGGTAAGGCCGCTAAAAGATTTGGAACGGAGTTTCCGATCCGCTTTGATTTCCTCGATACCTTCGACGGCGGCAATCTCTCTATTCAATGTCATCCCAGAACCGACTATGCTAAAACGTATTTCGGTGAGAATTTCACGCAGGACGAAACCTATTATATACTCGACTGTGAGCAGGATGCCACTGTTTACCTGGGCTTCCAGGATCAGATCAACCCGGTAGAATTCAGAACGGCATTACTGGATGCACAGGAAAAGGGCACTGAACTGGACGTCGAAAAGTATGTACAAAAGTTTCAGGCAAATAAGCACGATTTATTCCTCATACCCAACGGCACGGTACACGCCTCCGGGAAAAATAATATGGTGCTGGAAATCAGCAGCACGCCTTATATTTTCACGTTTAAAATGTACGATTGGCAGCGCCTGGGACTCAATGGACAACCCCGCCCGATCAACATCGAACATGCCATGAATAACCTTTACTTCGACAGAAAAGGTGAGTATGTAACCCATAAATTAATATCTCATCCTGTAGTGGAAGAAGAATGGGAAGGTGGCAGAAAAATAAAGCTGCCTACGCATGAGGAGCATTTCTACAGCGTTTACCGGTATGAGTTTACTGGTAGCATCAGCATCCCTACCAACAATCAATGCCATCTGTGTATGCTGGTGGAAGGAGAAAAAATATCCGTTGTCAGCAATGGAAATTCGGCTAACTTCCATTATGCAGAAACGTTTGTGGTACCGGCGGCGGCAGAAAATTACAGCATCACCAACACCGGTAGTGGAAAAGCATTTGTGGTAGTAGCACATGTCAAAGATGAACATTGCTGAACTGAAATATAATTAATCAGCTGAGAACCAAAAATTATGACAGAGGTAAAAACAAACCGGTTTATTGTATTCATAACGCTGATTGCAGCGTTGGGAGGCTTCCTTTTCGGCTTTGACATGGCCGTGGTGAGTGGTATTATAGAACCTGTCAAATTACAGTATGGACTTTCTTCTTCCCAGGAAGGACTGTTTGTTTCCTGTGCATTATTGGGTTGTATTGCCGGCGTTGCATTCTCCGGTTATCTCAGCGATAAAATAGGCAGGAGAAAGGTATTGTTTATTGCCGCCTTTCTCTTTCTTGTCAGCGCCGTAGGTTTTGCATTTTCGGAAGCTTATGCGGTATTAATTTTCTTCCGCGTGGTAGCGGGTATGGGCGTAGGCGTGGCCTCCAACATATCTCCGCTGTACATTTCAGAAATTGCGCCCGGTAAAAGACGCGGTGCATTAGTTACCTACTATCAGCTAGCCATCACGATCGGTATACTATGCGCTTACCTGAGCAATCTTTTTTTACAAAGAAATGCCATTGCTCACGCAGGCAGCGGCAGTGGCTTGTTACATTGGCTGTTTATTGAAAACGTTTGGCGCGGGATGTTCCTGGTGGCCCTGATTCCTGCTACCGCATTCGCCTTATTACTACTGATAGTACCCGAAAGTCCACGCTGGTTGGTACAGTATGGAAAAACAGCCGAGGCATTAAGTGTACTCAGAAAAATTTCTGATGAACAGGAAGCTACGGCAGAACTGAAAGCCATCCGGGAAGCAGCCTCACAACCAAGAGGCGGGTTATCCGAATTACTACGTTTACCACTGCGTAAGCTACTCGCACTAGCCATGATTCTTACGGCCCTATCGCAGCTCAGTGGTATTAATGGTATTATCTTTTATGGTCCTACTATCATGAAATCTGCCGGTATTGTTACCAATGATGCCCTGCTTTACCAGGTAATACTGGGCCTGGCCAATGCTGTTTTCACCATCGTTGCCATCGTAAAAGTTGATAGCTGGGGCCGTCGTCCGCTATATCTGTACGGATCTATCTTTTCCGCACTCGCATTGCTGTTAACCGGTTTTTGCTTTTTAATGGGCATAACCGGATGGCTAATGCTCGGCGCCATTATTCTCTTCCTTTTATTCTTTGCACTTTCACTGGGGCCTTTGAAATTTGTTATCTCTACAGAAATATTTCCAACGCATATACGAGGTACCGCCGTATCAGTTTGTATTATGACCATGTGGGTATCTGACTGGTTGGTGAACCTCCTGTTTCCACTCATGAGAGATGGTTTAGGCATCGCAGTTACTTTCTTTATCTTCTCCTTCTTTTGTTTCCTTTCCTTTATTTATGCTAAAGGGAAATTGGTAGAAACAAAGGGTAAAAGCCTGGAAGAGATTGAGAAAATGTTGGCGTAGGAAGGAAATGAGCGAGCATCCATTAAACTTTCTTCCCTAAATTTAACGCCAAAGTAAAAAACTATGTGGTCGCATCTTTATTGGTATTATGAGATACGAGCTAACGGCACTTATAGCGAAAGACTATTAACTAAAGAGGTGCTCACCATTTTGGGTAACACAGGAAAACTACGACCTATAGGTAATCAACAATTCTGTAACATCGAAAACGCCCCATGGATGAGCGTTATTGCCGTCAATTCACATAATGGCACCTATGGCAGAGACCAGGATTTCAACAGTGAGTGGGTTAATTTAATTGCGATTGTTGGATCAAAATCTAATCCTGAAAATGAAAGATTTTATGTCAGTATGCTTACTGATATTGCGGAGAAAATAAACTGGGAATTAATATTGGAGGAGGATGATAATGAAAATGAAAACATTATTCTGAGAGGAAAATCCCTGTAGTTATCTCAGCGCCTGGTATCTCCTGCTGATCAAATTGCCCTGTTTCAACATAGCTGCCAATATCCCAACTCTTCTCTATATATTTAATCAGATATCTGAAAAAATGGACGCAAAAAATATTTTCATCGCATGCAATCGTTACTCAAAGCACATTAAATGGGTGATGCTAAAAGGTAATGAATGGAACTATATAGGCGTTGGTGATAACTATAATGAAAGGATAGTAAATAACCTTATTGAGCAGCATTTTAGCGATTCAGAAATATATTTAGTAATAGATCGACATAATTCATTTTTAACCCAGACACAAGCCGCTGCTCAATCTATCCGGGAGCTATTAAATAAGGGCGGTCTTACAATTAGTAATAAGGATTTTACAAAAATGATCGTATTTAATAGAATAGGCGTTGTGAAATATGGAGCGAGCGCTTAATTGCAGCCTTGTTACACCGTGATAGCTTTTTTCTTTTTCACTCGCCCACACGCAAAAAATCGTCCCACCAAAAACCTTCCCCAAACAACACCTCTCATTAAAATATATTTCCAGATTAAATAACCCGTATTTTCCTTAACTTAACAATACAATAATTGATTTATCTATCCCTCAAGGATAAATTCACCACCCTCATGAAACCCTTATTTTATCTATGACACTACCACTTACTGACGCCACGGGCATTACTGGTCCGACAGGTCCTACCGGGCCACGGGGTGCTACCGGAGTACAAGGCGTTACCGGTATACAAGGTGAACCCGGCAAACAGGGAGATCAAGGTCCAACAGGAATTATGGGTGTTACTGGCCTGTTAGGCGCCACCGGCGTACAGGGAGCCACCGGTGTACAGGGCTTTACTGGTGTACAGGGCGTTACTGGCTACCCAGGCAATACCTGGAGTTATGCGATCATGAATGGGCTGACCGGACCAGACGGGCCACGGGGCTTGACCGGCGTGCAAGGGTTTACTGGAGTACAAGGCTTCACAGGCGTACAAGGTGTCACAGGCTTCCAGGGCGTTAC
>NZ_DATCVJ010000707.1:0-6787 GCF_036566945.1 Chitinophaga sp.
GACTGGCAGCATATAACAATAAGCGGGATTTAATAGATAAGGCAATCCCCCGTGTCATTCTGCCAAAAGCCAGGTCACTGGCCTGTCCGTTCATGGAAGGCACCAATGGTAAAACAGCGGCGGCCTGGTCTAACTGTTCGCTTACATAATTCACACATTCATCGAAGGTGCCGCGGGGCAGCTGCATTTCTGCTGCCGGCGCATCCGGTGCCAATACGCTATCCCCGGCTAATACCACCGGTCCATACTGCCGCATCAGCAGGAAGTAATAATAGGCGCGTAAACAGCGGGCTTCCGCTTTGTACTGGTCTATCATCCCCTGCCCGTACAAACTTTTGATCTCTATGTTTTCATCGATATGCGCAATGAAGTAAGAGGCAGAACGGATGCCGTTGTAGTAGTTGCCCCATTTATCATAGAGGGCATTACCCGCGCTGATATTACCGATATTCAGGGCATAGGTATTGTATTTGGACCAGGTAATATCTCCTTCGTCACTGTTGCCCAGCCAGGGATAATTATTCCATTGATCAGATTCATCATCCACATAGCTGTATACGTTCGCCAGGAATTGTTCAGAAGGGCCTTTTTTACGGAATACTTCTTCTATGGTGATACGGTCATTGGGTACCTGGTCGAGATACTTACTGCATCCACTTACTAACAGTACGCAGCAAAAAACCAGGATCACATTTGATATTATATTGCTTTTCATTTTTCTCATTTTTATGCTTATCTGAAAGTGAGTTTAACACCCGTATTGAAAGTTTTAACAAGCGGATACTGCGCACCACGGCCATCTCCCAGTTCCACATCCCACAACTTAAATCCGCTGATGGTCGCCAGGTTATTACCGATAAAGTAAAGATTCACCACAGATAGTCCTGCTCTTTTAAGCCATGGCTGACCGGAAAAGGCGTAGCCAAACTGTAAGGTTTGCAGGCGTAAAAAAGCGCCGTTCTTTACCCACCAGGAGCTGGAGGCATAGTTCATATTGTCGTTGCCGTAAGTCAGTCTGGGATATAAAGGACGTTGGTTCGGGTTGTCCGGGGTCCAGCGATCGGTGATCTGCTCCAGCAGGTTGCCGCGTTCGCCGCCCTGACTAAAAGGTTGCAGCCCGTCGCCGTTCAACTGAATATCTACATTGCTGATACCTTTAAACCATCCTGCAATAGACCATCCTTTCCAGTTGAGGGTAGGGCCAAAGCCGTACACTATTTCCGGGATGCTGCCATAGCCAATAGGTCCCATGTCGTAGCTATCAATTTTACCGTCTGCATTCAGATCTTTGTATTTGATATCACCGGGCATATTGGTACCGGTTTGATAAGGGCTGCTCAATACATCCGCTTTGGAGGTATACAGTCCCAGATCGGTGTAACCAAAGCGCTGGCCCAGTTTACGACCAATGCGTTGCTGCCAGGGATAAGGCCAGGGTGCGTTGGCATCGTTGATGATCATAGCGCGGTTCCAGGTAAAATTTCCCCTGAAACCTACATTCACCTCGCCCCATTTTTTATTGACTTCGAGTGTAGCGTCTATACCTTTATTATGAATTTCGCCGAGGTTAGCATAAGGCAGGTTACGAATACCTGCATAGCTGGGCACATCTCCTCTATTCCGGAAAATACCGGTACGGTTTTCATTAAACAAGTCTACCACGAGTGATACCTGGTCATGAAATGTTTTGAGTTCTATACCGAGATTCGCTTTCTTCGCTTTTTCCCAGGTAACAGATACGGCATAGTCGCCTATGTCCATTCCATCCAGGCTGCTGTTGGAGTTATTGGCGCCATAGGAATAGTTGCCATTACCACCGCCCACCGTAGAGATATAAGCGAAACGACGACCTCCGATATTACCATTACCCACTAATCCATAAGAGAAGCGGACTTTCAGGAATTGTAAGGTATTCAGCATTGGCTGAAAGAAGGCGGCTTCAGAAGGTACCCAACCCACACCAAAAGAGGGGAAGAAACCGAAGCGTTTGGAAGGTTCAAATGTTTCAGAACCATTGTAGCCGAAGTTGGCTTCTGCCAGGTAAGTATTATTCCAGGCGTAGGTAACCCTGCCTGCCAGGCCCATATAACGGTAAGGGATAGACGACATAAAATCACCGGCGAAAGCATCCTGGCGGTCGGACTGGTTAAACAGCACCATGCCCGTTACATCATGCTTGCCGAAAGAACCTTTATAGTTCATGGCTGCTTCTGTATAAAACTGCCGCGTACCGCCATTAGAACGGTTGTAGCCCAGGTAGCTGCTACCGATAGAGGTTTGAGTCAGCAACAGGTTGCCGGCACTATCTCTTCCGGAAGCCTGGTATCCATCCATGGTTTTGGTACGGCTAATCGTATGTGCGTTATAGTTATCGAAAGAAAACATACCGGTAACAGATAACCCTTTCAACCAGAAATCGAGGTCCTGCGTGAGGCGGATATTACTCCACAACTGACTTCTGAATTCAGATACATAACCGCTTTGCGTGAGGAGATTATAGGGGTTATTGATATCGCCGGTGCGCAGCTGTGAATGCGCGCCATTGGAATACATTTTAGGAATCAGGATCGGAGGCAACAGGTAAGCCGCGCCCCAGATGGCATCTACAGAGTTGCCCGGGAAGTTACCATTGCTGATCCATCCGGCAGCACCAAAATCTACTTTGGTAGAATTGGTCAGCTTCAGGGTGAGATTAGAGGTAAAATTGTATCGGGTAAATTTGATTTGAGAGTTATAGTTAGCCAGACCATCTGTTTTATACATTCCTTTCTCATCGTAGTAGCCCACGGATAAATAATACTGGGCTTTATCAGAACCACCGTTGGCATTTACTCTTGCCCTGCGGTTCTGGCCATATTTATTAAATAGTTCATGGAACCAGTCTACATTCGGGTACAGATCCGGATCTTCACCAGTAGCGGTTTTATTGATTCTGTCGGCAGAATATTTAGGCAGCGGATCAGAAGGGTTGCTGTTTTTATACGCCTCATTCGCCATATTCATGTAGGTAACCCCATCGGCAAACTTTGGTATTTTGGTAAACTGTGTCAACCCCTGATCGTATTGTGCATTGATCAGGGTTTTACCAATTTTTCCGCTTTTTGTCTGGATGAGAATTACACCGTTAGCGCCTCTCACACCATATACTGCGGTGGCAGAAGCATCTTTCAGAATACTGAAACTGGAAATATCTTCCGGGTCTACGTTGGCGAAATCTCTTTCAATACCATCTACCAGTACCAGCGGGCTGCTGTTGGTAAACGTAGAAATACCACGGATATAGATTTCTGCATTATCATACCCAGGCTGACCGCTGCGTTGTACACCAATCACACCCGCAACACGGCCTGCGATGGCATTCGTTAAATTGGCGGAAGGCAGTTTCAGGTCTTCTGCGCGGATACTGCTTTGTGCACCAATGGTAGTCACTTTCTTTTGCTGTCCATACCCTACCACTACTACGTCTGCGAGGTCAGAGGCTTTGTCTTTCAGGATCACGTCCAGCTTGGTCTGCCCATTTAATGGAATCTCCTGTGGCAAGTAACCGATAAAGGTAAAGATCAGTACATCATTGGAAGAAGGCAGGCTGAGAGAGAAGCTACCATCTTCTTTTGATAAGGTATTCACGTTATTATTTTTACTGCGGATAGTTACCCCTGGCAAAGGCTGGCCTTTTGAATCGGTTACTTTTCCGGCTACGATCTGGGATTTCCGGGCAACAGTTTCACTTTCTTTTTTCCGGATAACAATCGCCTTATCCAGGATACTATAACTGAGGGGCTGTCCTTTAAAACAGGCGTCCAGCAGCTGTTTCAAGGGCTGATTCACCACATTCACCGTTACAGGTACGGTTGTTTTCAGCAAATCATTTTCATAAATAAAAGCCAACCCTGTTTGCTTTTGGATTTTTTTAAATACGCTTTCCAGCGATTCCTCTTTTACCTGGAGCGTAACGGTTTGTGTTTGTGCATGCGCGTTAAATCCGAGGATCAGCAGGATCGCCAGGAAAACGGACATAAGGACTGTTTTCAGGCATAGTTTTTTTGCAGGCACGCAGGATGCTATCCTGTGCAGGCATGAACGTGGATGACTATTCATCTGACAAGTGATTGATTAAAAAAAGTAACTGATTAAATTAACGTGGCGTTTTGGTTGATCTGACTATGGAATGGTTACCATTAATTGATTGTTTATTATTCTAAAGTTCATAGCTCCTGTTAAATCCAGGATCTTAAGTACGTCTTCTATCTTTTTATTTCTATCGATTTTACCGCTAAATCTCTTTGATACATTTCCGGAGGAAAAAATAACTTTCATATCATACCATCTGCCTATTTCCAACATAATTTCATCGATCCTTTCATTTTCAAACAGGAATAAGCCTTCTTTCCAGGCGGTTACGGCTTCTACATTCACGTTGCCTGACCAGGACTGTTGATTCGTTGTGTTATAATGCAGCTGCTCTCCTATGTGGAGCGTTTTTTCATTAGCGGGTAACTTTACATTGACCGCACCAGTGAGCAAGGTGGTTTTAGCTATTTTTTCTTCGGGATAAGCTTTTATATTAAAGCTGGTACCCAATGCCTGTACCGCCGTTTCATTCACGTGTACAATGAATGGGTGAGCAGGATCTGCTACTACGTCGAAGAAGGCTTCTCCCGTGAGATACACTTCTCTTTTGTTACTGGCAAACCAGGCCGGATAGCGTAAGGAAGAAGAGGCGTTTAAGCGCACCTTTGATCCATCTGCCAGGGTAATGCTGAACTGCATTCCGCCGGGAGTAGTGAGGGTATTCATTTCCGGGGCGGCCGTTTGATTGGCTACGGCCCCATGTTGATACGATAATTGTTCGCTGTTATTTTTATTCACCGCTACACCGGAAGCTTCTGCTACAGTACCTTTCCTGGCATCTGTAATCGAAATCTTTTTCCCATTTCCCATGGTGAGATAGATTTTCTTTTCGGATTTCTCTTGCGCAGATACCGCAGTAGCCAGCTGTTGTCTTTGTTGTTCCTGCAGGCGCTGATATAATTTCACGCCATATATACCGAAACCAATACCAGCGATCACAGCCGCTACTCTCCATTTATTCCACCAAACCGGTTTGAATTGTACCGGCTCCATACGGGTGCTGTCTGCCAGTCGGCCTGCAATAGCTGCTTTGATCGACGACTTTTCCTGTGCATCCAGGTCCCAGATACCGTCTTCCAACTCCATCTCGTCCTGGTAGGCATTGAGCTCCGCTATCTCTTCCGGCGTACATTCTCCGTTCAGAAACCGCTGGTATTTTATCAGGAATTCGCTTTCAGTCATTGCATGGTCTTTCATTGTATGTATGGAAAACGGAGGCACACACACATCATTTAGAATATTTTTTTTTTAATTTTCTAACGCTTATCTTTTCGGGGTTTTAACAAACCACATATGAAATGTTCCACAAAGAAATAACTGACACACAACTGTGGAATGCTGTCCGTGCCAATGATCAGCAGTCATTTAATAAGTTATTCGATAAATATTGGGTGAGCGTTTATAAAACAAGCTACAAATACCTGAGAGATAAGGAAGGCAGTCAGGAGATCGTTCACGATATATTTTTAAGCATCTGGAACCGGCGGCATGAATTGGTAATTGATTCATTTCCGGCCTTCCTGTTGACAGCTGCACGTTACCAGATTTATAGCCGCAAAAAGCTAAAACGATTTACATTCGACAGCACCAGTGAACTGGCGGCTGATCCATATACTACGTCTAACGACGCCGATATCCGTATTCGTCAAACGGAACTGAACAACAATTTGCAGTTAACGCTGCGGGGCCTGCCCAACCGCTGCCAGGAAATATTTCGTATGAGCCGGTTTGAATGTTTGTCTAACGACGAAATAGCCATGCATTTGGGGATCTCCAAACGCACGGTAGAAAATCAGTTAACGATGGCATTACGGCATATCCGTTCTCATATGAAGGATATTGCCGAACACTAGCTATGCCTGTTTATCCCTCTGCATCACTACTTTTGTTCCCCTCTGATATCTCTTTCTTTCCCCTTCTTTCTATTACCACCTACTCTTACATCAGGCTTTATTTGAAAAAATACAGGCAATAATCACGAATATTACGGAGATAGTGCCGGCGATAGCCCTTACCAGGTTCAGGCTGTTCCAGGGGCCTTCAAAACGTAAGCGCTGTGCTGCCAATTGTTCCGCAGAAGCTGCATGGATATTAAAAACGTCGAGCGCGTTATTCATAGGAACATTACCCACCATTGTCACCCCAAATACGCCAATACCATAGGCAAACGTAGCCATCAGCAGGCACCAGAAGGCGCCGGAAAGGGGTTGTTGATAATGCATATAGGTACATACCGGCAACAGCAGCAGGGTTCCCATAAACACAGAGAGGAAAAATCCATTCAGAATAGCCCGGTTCATCACCTGCATGGCAGACAGATAGGCGCTGTCCGGCAGCCGCGCAATGCCATTGGTAACAGAAACAGACCAGGCGTAAAACAGGCCCGCCATCAGGGCGGTAGAAGTAGCGGTGACGATTAGCAGTATGGTAGAAAACTTAAACATGTGGGTGATGATTTATTGCTCAGTGCAAATTACAATGGGTGTACACGTTAAAATAGAACAAAACCGACAGCCAGTCAAATCCTTTTTACCGGATACTTTTCGATAGCCCGCACAGGAAAATAAAAAGAACGACTTCTTCATAACCATATGTAAAGCGGATAAAATACGGCTATTTATTTTTAAATTAAAAGCAGAGTTGGATATGCGGGTAA
>NZ_DATCVJ010000708.1:0-3817 GCF_036566945.1 Chitinophaga sp.
CCGGAGTAACAAGTTCCGGAGGTCATCCAGCATTTTTTTATCATCGGTGTTGTAATACCCTCTTTGCATCTTCTCCACCCGCAACACGTAAGAGATGCTATTAGCGTCATCCAGTCCCGACCAGGCTTCTTCCGGACGTACCTCTTTCTTGTTTTCGGTCTTTATATAGCTGGCTTCAGAAAGCAATACCGCGGAAAATCCCAACTGGGGGCGATATATTGTATCATACGTCGTCACAGACCGCGCAATATCATAAAAGCGTATCGACCTGAAAAAGTCTTTTCTCAAACTGCTGTCTTTCTCCGGCGCACTGTGCATGAATACATACGCTCTGTTGTTTTGGATGAACAACCGTATGTAGAACGGTAGGTTTTCCTGCAGCAACACGGCCTCTGTACCGGGTATGTCGCGGTAAATGATAGGGTAGGATTTTTTCAGTTCGGCATTTCCTTGCTTCGCCATGTTGTTGATCATCATATTCACCAACTCCTGCTTATTGGTTCCCAGCTGTGCAATGTCGACGGAAAAAGCAAAACCGGTTTCAACACCGTTATTACCTAAGTACATTTTCCGGTTACTGTTAGGTACCGGATAAGCAATGGGAGTTCCGGGAAGTGCAACGCTGTAACCATCTGCTATCCTGTTCAGCAAATATCCTTTCAGGCTATCCAACCGATGCCGCTCACGTTTTGCCACACCAGTAAATGTGGCGTTTACAGCTGTCACCGTATATCCTTTTGCACGAAGCAATGACAGAATACCCTTTTGACCAGGTAAATGAGCCACGCCAACGGCAGCAAAAACACTGCCTTTCGGCATCAGCAAGCCCAGGTTGTCTGTCATTTCGCGATTGCGGAACTCCAGCCCGGGGCCATCCTCAGGATCATCCCAATTACTCACCAGGGTTGATATCTTTTGCAGATCGGCCATATAATACAGGTTCACGAGTGAATCCAGCATCGACACCCGCATATTGAAACGGTCTGTTTTTTCTTCGGCATCACCGCTGCCTGCATCGTGATAGCCAAGGTTCCACAGGAATACCTCCTTCTGTACTTCCGATACATCGGCACTCATAATATGCAGCTGATTCTGCATTTTCTCCAGGCTATGTACTGGCTTACCGAGTCCGGATGCTTTCTGGTGCAACCAGCCATCCAAAAATATATCTCCCTCTTTTTGATCAGGATCGGTACTTTTCTTCAGTGCTTTCTCTTCGTCGAGCAACAACTTTTCTATAAACCACAAACGTTTCAGACTCAGCTGCGCGATAGAACCACCGGTTTTCTGTAGTACGAGACTGTCTACATACCGGTATTCCTCCGCCGTCAGCAAACGGCGCATATGATTCACCGTATCCAGCAAGGGGCCTCCGGGCGACAGCATATAAGACATCATCGAATCCATATCCACTTCCATCGCAAAAGAGGAAGCACTCCGCAACGCCGTAAGTACAGAGTCACTGAACTCAAACACCCGGCTATCCGTCAGGTGCATGGTACCAAATAAATAAGAAGGAGAAGACAGTCCAGGCCCCTCAATACGCCAGAGCAACTGGTAATGCGACCGGTTGTCGTTTTGGGCGTGTAAAACAGCTGTTGGCAGCAATAAAAATAACAGCAGGGCAACTATCATGCGGGTAAAACGTCCGGCAAATGGCTGCCGTCGACAGATATAGGAATAAAACATCCGGCAAAAATAATAAAGTCCCGGCATGTTCTATCATCCCCGGCGGCTTCCTGCTGAAGTAGCCGGACTTCATCATTGGCGGCAAACATAGGCGGGTGAAGGCATGTATTTAAAACTTATCCAGTTGTATTTAAATGCCGGTTGTTTTCATATTATCGGGTTGCTATTATAAACAACCTGGGAAAAGGCAACAACGCACTACCATTATCATATACCGGATAAGCCTTTGCTATTTTCGCCGTGTATGCGGCCAGAAATGCTGCTTTCTCCTCCTCTCCCAGGGGATCCAGAAACGGGCGAAGGCCGGTGCCTTTAAACCATTCTACAATAGCCGCCGCGCCACCGGCAAGGGGATGATAATAAATAGTACGCCATATATCTAATGTGCTCACCTGACTACGCAAATGATCATAATACCAACCGGCCCCTTCACGTGCCACCCGCTTCGCGGCATCTTTCAGCTTTGCCGCCCAGGGGCCTTCCGCAGCCGTTGCCCGCATGAGCTTTTGTGCGGGCTCTTCAAAATTATCAGGCATCTGAACGGCCAAACTACCGCCCCGATTAAGTTGGTTGATCAGCGATGGAAAAAGTGTTTTATGATCTGGCACCCACTGCAATGCCGCATTCGCCAGAATCACGTCATACTTTCCATCTCCTTGCCAGGTGGAAATATCCGCTACCTCAAAGGATACATCGGGCATTCGTTTACGCGCTGCCATTATCATGTCCTCAGAACTATCCATCCCGGAAACAATAGCGGCAGGAAAATGGGCACGAAGCAATTCCGTTGAATTACCTGGTCCACACCCTATATCCACGGCTGTTTTCACAGATGTAGCAGGTATATGCGCCAGTAAATCTATGATAGGACGGTTCCGCTCCTTTTCAAACTTTGAGTATTGTTTGGCAGACCAGCTGTCAGTTGTATGTTGATCAGACATGTTGCATCAATTTTCTATCTACAATAATATTCAATATTTAAACAGGTAAGCATAGCGATTTGTTAATAACAAATCGCTATGCTTACCTAAAAAATAAACAAGATTAAATTTCTATTTTTGAGCCGGTAAATGAAGGGGACTAATCTTGTAGCTCCACCTCATATTGATGGCAAATACATAATATGCAGAATGAAAGAACAACTCACTACTTTGATTGAAAAATTAAAAGATCATTCACTCCCGTTCAAAGCCGTGATCGAATTTATAGAAACGGACTATCAACATCAACCTACGGCCTTTAAAAATGGAACGGCGCAGAATGAAGCTACTCAAAATCAGGGAAGCGCAAAGGTATTTGCATTCGCTCAACTGAATAACCTGAGCCAGGAAGATACGCTGCTCTTATTCGCAGAACACTATCAGGCGGTATTAAATACACCGGAAGGAACAGATCATCAGAATATCAGGCAGTTTATGGTGCATGGATGGCCGGGGATTGTTTTTGAAGGAACTGCGTTGGTGGCGAAATAATTCAACGTGGAAGGAAAGCTTAAAGAGGGTGTTTCAATTTGAAAGACCCTCTTTAGACTTTTTAAGGAGAGATGCGGGAGTCTAACCACTCTATATTATGCCAACTATCATTAACGCCCTAAAGCGATGTCCATAAAGTAGTAGCAAGGGATTTCGAAGCCGAAAAGGCAACTAATATAAATACAACTAAAGTAGTAATAAATTATCCAGACTTACTCATTTCCTTTGTAGTAATTACTAACTGGGTATTTGATTTTGAATTGTTAACTGTTATACAACCCTTCAATAAGTTTTCTATAGCCAAAAAGTTTTAGGAGAAACACTTTCATTCACTTTTAATCCCTGACCTATGAATCAGCCAACATTTTTATTCCAGTAGTTTTGATGTAGCCAGTACTGCGAAAGAAGAGATCCGGTTAAACAAATGGTAAACGCTGATTGCTGTCTATTCAAATGAGCTATTTTTTGCAAACCAAAATCTGTAAACTCCTGCTCTATGGAACCGGTTCTAGTATCGCTGTAGGCGCGTCAATAACTTCATGTATGATATTAGTTTAAATCAGAAAAATGATCTATAAAAAATTAAGTATCCTTATACTATTTATTTTAGTCGTTTTTTGTGCATGTGAGAAAAAAAAGTCAAACTTATTTATTTG
>NZ_DATCVJ010000709.1:0-3656 GCF_036566945.1 Chitinophaga sp.
CAGTTTATACACCCGTCCCGGCATGTTGTTTTTTTCTGTACGCAACAAATTCAACGAAGCTTCTGCTGAAGTAAAAGACAAAACCAGTGGTATTGGCCTGGCTAACGTAAAAAGGCGTTTGAATTTACTATATGGAGATGATTATGTTTTGCACATTGAGAAAAAAGATGACTGGTTTATAGTATCCTTGCAATTAAATCTCCACTGATGATGAAGTGTATTGCCATAGATGATGAACCGCTCGCACTGGACCTGCTGGAAGACAATATCAGCATGGTGCCTTACCTGCAGCTCACCGGCAAATGCAATAATGCATTTGAGGCCATGGAAATATTGCGGCATCAGCAGGTAGACCTGATATTCCTGGATATACAAATGCCCGGCCTTACCGGTTTACAGTTCCTCGAATCCCTTCCCAATAAGCCCATTGTAATCCTCATTACGGCCTACGAAAAATACGCCCTGGAAGGCTTTAACCTATCCGTGACCGACTACCTGGTGAAACCCGTTTCCCTGGAGCGTTTCATCAAAGCCTGTAACAAAGCGCAGGAGCTTTTTCAGCTTAAAACCGGTGGCAAAAGCGCCAAAGAACAGGCCGACTTCTTCTTCGTTAATGTAGATTACAGTTTGCTCAAAGTGGTATTTGCAGATATGATCTGGATTGAAGGGCTGAAAGATTATGTCAAAATACATCTCAAAAGCACATCCAAACCCGTTATTACCCGCATGAGTATAAAGGGCCTGGAAGAGCAGTTACCCACTACGAAATTCATCCGTATTCATAAATCCTATATCGTATCCATAGCGGCTATTTCTTCCATCCGGAAAAACAGCATTTTCCTGGATGAACTGGAGCTCCCTGTGGGCGACACCTACAGAGATGCCGTATATGCCATTGCCGGAAAAATTTAACCGGTAGTTCGTTCTGGTTCGTAGCAGTATTTTCCCCACTCATCTCATTTAATTTATATAATCCATTACCGCGATATACTTTTGCACCATCTGAATTTATAATAAAATGCAAAAGATTTACTTGTTTATCACCCTGTTTTTATTTTCAATGAGTGCCTGGGCGCAAGCTCCCGGTGGTCCTGGTGGCCCCGGCGGAAAAATGCCGATGGGCATGAGCGGGCATCTATATGGAAAAGTTATTGACCCTGATGGAAAACCTGTTAGCTATGCTTCCGTTATCGTGTTGCAAAACCGTATGGATTCCGTCACTAAAAAAATGAAGGAAAAACTGCTGAAAGGCGCACTCACCAAAGGTAATGGTGAATTCAGCCTGGAAGACCTTCCCGGAAGGGGACCGCTGAAGCTGAGAATTACAGCTACCGGCTATAAAACTATTGAACAGGCCATTAGCTTTCCTCCCTTTGAGAAAGACCTCGGCAACATTAAACTGGCTGCCAGTACCACCCAGCTGCAAGGCGTAACCGTAGCGGGTACCAAGCCACTGATGCAGATGGATATCGATAAAAAGGTATTTAATGTGGAAAAAAACATCGTGAGCGCAGGCGGTACTGCCCTCGATGTGATGAAAAATGTACCTTCCGTAAATGTGGATATCGATGGTAACGTGACGCTGCGTAACAGCGCACCACAACTTTACATCGATGGCCGCCCCACTACCCTCACGCTGGAACAGATTCCGGCAGATGCCATCGAAAATGTGGAAGTGATTACCAATCCTTCCGCTAAATATGATGCATCCGGTGGTAGTGCCGGTATCCTGAATATTGTACTGAAAAAGAACCGTAAAACAGGATACAACGGTAATCTTCGTGCCGGTGTGGATAAACGCGGCGCCCTCAATGGCGGCGGCGATTTTAACCTGCGCCAGGATAAAGTAAATATTTCCGCCAGTGTAATGGGCAACCAGATGAAAGGACGTACAAACGGTACTACGGAGCGTAATAACTTCGCCGATGCACCTCCTACCCTGATTAATCAGTACAACAGCAACAAAACCAACGGGGGCTTCCTGTTTGGTAAACTGGGTATGGACTGGTTTGTAACCAACCGCACCACCCTCTCTATTGCCGGTATCAAAGTACATGGTGAAATGAACCCTTCCGAAAGCATCGATATCAATAGCGATACCCTCGCTAAAACCGGTACCTTCCCAGGCTTCAGTCAACGTAACTCTTCTTCCCACAACAAGTTTAATGCAAACGGTCTGGTACTGGGCATGAAACACCTGTTCCCTAAAGAAGGAGAAGAACTCACCGCTGACTTCAACTACTTTGGTGGTAAGAGTAATAATAACTCCGACTATAGAACGGATCGTTACGGCAGCAACAACAATATTACCGGCAGCGATATCCAGCAAATCATAGGCGGCGGATCCATGAGCTTTATGACGCTTCAGACCGACTATGTAAAACCCTTTTCCGGTAAGCTGAAACTGGAAACAGGTTTGAGGGCTTCCATCCGTACTACAAAGAGTCAATTCGACAACTCTATGTACGATGAAGAAACCGGCAAGTTCATACTGATTCCTGCGGCATCCAATAATTACAAAAACAGCGACAACGTGTATGCGGCTTATGCCAGCGTATCCAACAGCATCCGTAATTTTGGTTATAAGGTAGGTTTGCGCGCAGAAAGCTCCAACTATACCGGCGATTTGCTGAACAACGGCCAGCATTTCAAAAACAATTATCCCATCAGCTTATTCCCTTCCCTGTTTTTAAGCCAGAAGCTGAAACATGATCAGGAACTGCAGTTGAGTTATACACGCCGGATTAATCGTCCTAACTTTTTCCAGCTGATACCATTCACCGATTCTACCGATAAGCTGAATATCACCAAAGGTAATCCCGGTCTGGTACCTGAGTTCACCACTGCACTGGAAGCATCGTACCTGAAAACGTTTAAGGGCAACAACACTTTGCTGGCATCTCTCTACTACAGACATACCGACAACCTGATTACCCGTTACCTGACGAAAGAAACCGATCCGGTAAATGGTCAGGACTTGCTGATAAACACCTACATCAACGCTAACTCCAGCTACTCCGCCGGTGCGGAAGTAACGGTGATGAATACCATTACCAAATGGTGGTCGATGTCTACCAACGTGAATATTTACAATTCTAAAATTAATACCGACAATGTAACCCAGTCGCAGGATGCGCTCTGGAGCTGGTTTGGTAAGATCAATAACAGTTTTAAATTACCGGCCAATTTTGAAATACAACTAACAGGTACTTACCAGTCAAAAACCAATCTGCCGGTAAATGATAATAAAAACGTGCAGGCGGGTCCTCCTATGCAGCAGTCACAGAACGCTTCCCAGGGTTACATCGCCTCTTTCTATGGCGTAGATGCAGCCATTAAGAAGAGTTTCCTGAAAAACAATGCCGCCTCTGTTACATTAAGTATCAATGACATTTTCAGAAGCCGCTGGTCTGACCAGTATTCTGAGAGTGCTTATTTCACACAATACTACAGTCGCTTAAAAGATCCCCAGATGATCCGTCTGAACTTTGCTTACAGATTTGGTAAAATAGATGCCAGTTTGTTTAAGAGAAAGAATATGGGCGCAGGCATGCAGGGAATGCAGGAAGTAATTCAATAAGAAGTTGTCTTCTGGTTAAAAATGCGCCGGAATGCGAGGGGGGTACACCTGAGCGTTCCGGCTTTTTTTGTGGCAA
>NZ_DATCVJ010000710.1:0-6196 GCF_036566945.1 Chitinophaga sp.
AATGCCATCTTTTAACATTTTCCTAATACACTCCTGGCCAAAAAGATTTTCACCAACAACGATATCCACCTATGTGGATGAAAGTAAGAAAATCCAGTAATAGCGGGGAAAGAGCATGTTAATTTCATGTGGAAAGCGTAGTAAAAAGGAATAACAACTACATTTGTACACGAGCCGGAAATTTAATTTCCACATATTCACAGCCCTAATAGTAGTGGGCTTTTTCTTTTAAATATTTAAAGAAGTATATAGCTATGATTATGGAAATCGCTGAAGCGAAAAAAAATTTGCAACACAACGGATTTTTGGATATATCAGTCGATCCCTCCCTGGATTTGTTTGAAGCGATAGAAGATCTGAAAAAGAAAAAAAATGCTATCGTACTAGCTCACTATTACCAGGAACCAGATATCCAGGATATTGCGGATTACATCGGAGATAGTTTGGGCCTTAGTCAGCAGGCAGCAAAAACGGATGCAGACATGATTGTTTTTGCCGGTGTGCATTTTATGGCGGAAACGGCAAAAATTCTGAGTCCACAAAAAAAAGTGCTTCTTCCGGACCTGAAAGCAGGGTGTTCATTGGCCGATAGTGCGCCTCCAGAGCTGTTTAAGAAGTTCCGGGACCGTTATCCGGACCATATCGTGATTTCTTACATCAACTGTTCTGCGGGTATCAAGGCACTCAGCGATATCATTTGCACGAGCTCCAATGCCGAGAAAATCATCGAAAGCGTTCCTCACAACCAGCCGATCATCTTTGCCCCCGACAGGAATTTAGGGGCCTATCTGATCAAAAAAACGGGTAGGGAGATGGTGCTTTGGAATGGAGCCTGCATGGTACACGAGATTTTTTCCCTGGAAAAGATCACAAAATTGAAAATTCGTCACCCCAAAGCCAAGGTGATAGCGCATCCGGAATGCGAGCCGGCTGTATTGGCCATCGCCGATTACATCGGTTCCACTACAGGCTTGCTGAAATTTAGTCAGCGCGACGATGCCCGGGAGTATATCGTAGTTACAGAAACGGGAATACTTCACCAGATGCAAAAAGATAATCCGGGAAAAACTTTTATCCCGGCGCCTCCGAATAATGCCTGCGCTTGTAATGACTGTCCACACATGAAATTGAATACGCTTGAAAAATTATATCTGTGCATGGAATACGAACAGCCGGAAATTACAATGGAAGAAAGTCTCAGAATAGCCGCTAAAAAGCCAATAGAGCGGATGTTAGAGATCAGTGCACAAGCTGGACTTTAATACAATTAATTGATTTTCAATTGTATTTGAATACTATTTTATAGTAATACTATAATAACACCTTAGCGAAGGCCGTGAGAATTTAATATTCTCACGGCCTTCGTGCTTATGTACGAATCGATTAATTGTCAGCGTGTTACGAGCCTTTTGAGAATCTTATATTTTGTCTTTAGCTACATTATTCCCCGTAAAACAATTTCTCCCGGATTTTTGCACACTTGATTTGATGTTAAAAACCCCTTGAAATTAATTTTTAGCAGTCTGACAATTAAAAAAAAAAATATGCCATTGGGTAAGTGAAGGATTTGTTTAAATATCAAATTCTCAGCGGGCTGATAGTGTGATGAGCTTTGTATATTTTGTTTTTTGTGTGGATGGATGTGCAGAATTTTGCTTTAGGAGACTGTGAGCGAATATTTTTTTAAGCCGCTGAGATTTTAATATTTTTTGTTTTCCCTGGGTTATGCCGATAGTGAGCCATAGACCTCATTCTCAGCGCCTTTATTTTTTCGATTGTTTTATTTTTAGGGGCTTATATCTTCATTTTTCGAGGCTGCTTTGCCTGCTATATACATCTTCATTAGGTCTTTTTTGCATGAATAAAAGGATTCCTACACCTATAGCAATTGATTTAAAAAAAGTGCCATGAGAATCAAATATTTTATCAAATGCTTGGGGGACCACGGGATTTTTAGTTTCATGCAATTCTCACAGCACTTATAGCACGCTGAGAATTAAACGGGTATTGGGGTATGCCAGTAGCTCATAAATCCATCAAATTCTCAGCGCATTACTAAGGCGCTGAGAATTTGATGGATTTTCTTGTTTTTATTAAGACCAGAGAATCTCTTTTTATTTAAATCTCAGGAGACTATGAGTGAGCTGAGGTTTTGGTATTTAAAATTGCTTTTGCCGCAGTTGAATGCAATAGAAATTTAAACGAATGTCAGCACACTATGAGTGCCCTGACATTTTTATTTTCTAGCGTATTTTGCAAAACGCTATGGAAATATGAATCTGTTGAAATCTCAGTCCATTGCGAGTGCGCTGAGATTTTAATATTTACGAGCGCTTTTATAATTCCCTGCTTGGGCAGAATTTTGCAGAAATGTCAAAGGGCTTTGAGTGCGCTGAGAGATTAATATTCTAATTTTTTCCGGGGTGCAGATAGGAGATGAATTTTGGAGGAATCTCAGGCAATAAGCTGTACGCTGAGATTTCAAAATTTGTAAAAGGATTTGAGAATTGGCCGAAAAGGAGATCTTAATCGATTCTCGTCATATTAGGTAGGCGCTGAGAATTGATTATTTAAAGTTTTGTTTGTATCTGATTACAGGAAGATATATGGGCAAATCTCCCAACAAAGGAAGTGTCTTTTGGATGCGATATTTTATTTTTTGCAGCGGACACCTGGTTTGCTTTCATGCAGGGGCGATTAAAATTTATTTTTGATGGATGAATTAATTTAACCTGGGTAAATAAGCTGGATGTTGATAAAGTAAGAGAATTTTGTGAAAAATGAGGGGGTTGAGCATGTGGAATTTTTGTTTTTCGTGGCGTTAGGGAAGGAGGCAGTAATTTTATTTGATTCTGGGATTGCTCAATTTTAATTTCTTAAAAATGCATTGTGTGCAGTTAAATTTTTGGGGGAAACTTTGTCCGGGAGGGGATAAAGAGAGAAAAAATTTTTTTTTTGTTGCCGGAATAGAAAGGAGTGACAGCAAATGTGGATAAGGAACGTTTTTACTCTAAATCAGGAAAAAATAAGGTCGTAAAAACCGAAAAAGTGTGGAAAAAGTGGTGATTTTTAAAATTTTTACGTTTTTCATTTACTAAAATATCGATCTCGAAGAGAAATGATGTGGAAAAAAGGCAAAAAAATTTTTTTTTTGGTTTTAAAATCTTGAGAAAGAATTAAAGCCAGGAAAAACGGCAGTTCTGAAAAAATTTTGTTTTTGTTTTGCCGAAATGTTATTGAAGAGCGAGAAAAATGTGAAAAAAGAAGCTGTAAATGTAGTTTTTCCTAAAAAAACGCTAAATTTTTTCAAATTTTTTTGTTTTTGGAGTAGGAAAGCGGTAGAAAGGATAAAAAGAAAGAATTAAAAGTAGAGGAAAAATTAAATTTCCTCTACCCAAATATGATCCGCTTCAGTTTTTCTAAGCGATAAATTATACCCGGCCACCATGATTGATATGGGATCTCCCAGGGGGGCTATTTTTTCAACCTTCACTGTTTCACCTGGTACGCAGCCCATTTCCATCAGTTTAATATGAAGATCATCTTTTGCGAATTCAATAATAACCGCGCTTTTTCCTGTTGTCAGGGAGGATAACTTTATAATGCCCTTTTTCATTTCCTGCTTATTAATCTGTTTAAACTTTGTTCCGGGACAATTGGGGTGAGTACTCATGAATGATAGGCAAAGTTAGCCCCGTATGCTCAATATGCAAAAAGAAAGGTCGTCCAATCCAAAATTTCATTTTACTTTTACATCCACTTAATTTTTTTAGTATAAATGGCAGTTCAATTTACATCGCACGAGGTAAAGGATTATTTAAAGGAGAAGCGGAAGTTGAAAGTATTCCTGGCTGATCTTTTTTCAGCTGAAGGGCAAGGGTTGAAAAGTTTGCATTTCGTTTTTTGCTCAGATGCTTACTTGTTGGAGATTAACAAACAGTTTTTACAGCACGATACTTATACTGATATTGTCACCTTTGAAATGGGCGAGGACCCTGCCGTTACAGAGGGGGAAATTTATATCAGCGTAGATCGGGTACTGGATAATGCCGAAAAGTTTAAGACATTAGTGAATCAAGAATTACATCGGGTAATTTTTCACGGAGCGTTGCATTTATGCGGATTTAAAGATAAGAGCAAGAAAGATGCTATGTTAATGAGAAGTAAGGAAGATGAATACCTGAAAAAGTATTTTGTGGATTGATTTAAGGCAAGTCAAAGATAAGGATGTATAGAAGTGTTCCGAGAGGAACATTTCCTGTTTTAGGAGGTTTTTATTTGCGCTTGAATAATATGTTCCATGAAACATGGTTAAGTAGGTAGGGATTTTTTTTGGATTTAATTCTCTTAGGATTGCTCATGTTCCACGTGAAACATTCTTTCTTGTGTAGGAGAGTTGGGAGCGTTGCAGGAGATATGCCGGGATGAGAAGTAATGAAAAGAGTAAATACGCTTTGTTCCTAAGTTGAAGCAATTGACATTGATCACTTCAGCAGCCATCTGAAGTTTGTAGGGAATGTTTGAGATGGGTGTAATATGTTCCACGTGAAACATTGACGTTGTCAATTCAATGATTACTACATTATTGTTTCCTTATTGAAAGGTATCTATATGACGCACAGAATGGGTAATAAGGCTCAATTTGGCATGGAATACGATTTCCGGTATTACTGGATATGTGAAAAATAGGAGAGGAGTTTACCGGTAGAGTAACAATGATACAAAGGTGTTTGCAGACTTGATGTGGATAATAAACGTTTGTTGATTGAAGAGAGGTGTTTCTGAGAGCGGTACACGTTTATGAGGTAGCGGGGGAAGGATTCATCTTGTTTATCTGATATTCTGGTTATATTAGGTGGTGGGTATATGGATCTTGATGCTGAGGGTGTATTTGTTTCCAAACCGATATGGCTTCAAGAATATATCTGGAGATGCTCTTTATGTGACTGTCTTTTCAGTTTACCACGATTTCCTGTTTTTCCAGGAATTTCTCGCTCGAAAGGGAATAGGAAAGAGTCCTTGGAAGGTTAGTTTCCTCAATTGCCGATTTTACAGTGGAACTCCTCCTTGCCCGGATTAAATCTGTTTTGAGGAGGAATGAGCAACACAGAATATAGTCTCAGATATTGCAGTCGCGGAGAGTCAGGGATTCGAACCCGGGGACCTGATACTATTAATAGTTTTTAATGCTGCTTCAATCGACCTATATGATCTTCTTAAATAATTGATGCCCTGATTTCACATCGTATTGTTTTTTCATGGAGGACATGTTCTGGGAAATGTTGGCTTTGAAGTTAGGATAATTGTATGTTGGCCTTTGAAATACCTCCTTCTTGAGCGATGTATAAATGGTTATCCGTTTTATAAAAGAGCCAGATAATCTTCTAAATTAGTATCGTCTTTGTAAGGGATACTTTTTAGGGATGCTAATCGTTTTTGTTTGGAATAGTTAACGGGTTGCTATCAGCAGCATCCTTTAGGATTGGGATATGAGTTACCAGGTATGGAAGCCTTTTGCCTGGAGGAAGGCGAGTATTCTTTTTTGAGAATATGGAAGCATTCCGGAAATTTTTTTTGGGGGGCACTGATTTTTTGTCCTGGAAGATGAGATACATTGTACGAATGCTTTTGCTTGAGAAAGTACCAGGGTTTTATCTAAATCCAGACGAGACTCTGATGTCTTGTTTCGTTTAATTTAACCAGGTTGCTTTAACTACGAAACTTCTGACTAAAAAAAATACCTGGATTTGCTTCTTTTATATTTTGTACCGAAGATCCAGCATCTGCTTTGAAATACTATAAAAGTGTTGCAGATAACATACCCTTTCAAGAGGAGCATCCATTCAAATCAACGAGTTTTCCTGGCTGAGTTGTTTTTAAATAGATAGCGATATGAATCCATATCAATTTGATGCCTTTGAATGCTTTCTGCGTTTGACGAGCCGCGAAAATTTTGCTTTACAGGTGAAACTAAATATGTTCCACGTGAAACATCGAATTCACATCAACGCCGTTGCTATATTTAAGGTTTCGAAACGGCAAAATGGATGTTCCACGTGGAACATTCTACTTTCTCCCGACAATCTCCCTTCTTCTACGTAATTTTGCACTTTCTAAAGTTATTATGTTTCCATCATACGATATCATTGTTGTAGGCGCAGGACATGCTGGTTGCGAGGCCGCTGCCGCTGCTGCT
>NZ_DATCVJ010000711.1:0-2291 GCF_036566945.1 Chitinophaga sp.
CGGATCATTGATCTCCATGGTTCTATTATACCAGGGTACATCTCCAAAACGTTTCACTTTTTCAAAATAAAACATGGCTCTGAAAAAGCGCGCCAGACCGGCATAATGATGCTTTGCTTCGTCCGGAATTTTCGCCTGGCCATAATGCTCCAGGAAATAGTTGATATTACGCAAGTCGCCCCAGCTCCAGCCGCTGGACTGTGTAGACGTAAAAGCACCGGGAATGAGGTACGTATTCACGTCTTTTCCTGACATCACATCGCTCATCACATCTCCCCTGATAATACTATTTCCATCAGGTAATATTTTATAGAAAGAAGTAGCATACAGTTGCAGGTCTGCCTCTGTATTAAACGCGTTATCAGGACTTAGTTTATCAAATGGTTTCAGGTTCAGATCCTTCTTACAGGACACCATCACCAGGATCAATAACAGGTAAATACTATTTTTCATCTTAATAAGCATTAATCATTAAAAAGTTACACTCAAGCCAACAGTATATGTTTTCAGCATCGGATACGACATTCCGTTGCCTGCGCCGATACCACCGGCGTTGTTATTCAGTTCCGGATCGGAGCCTTCAATGACTTCAGGGTCCAGCGTTTTCATGATTTTATACATCGGCGACCATGTCCACAGGTTTTGTCCGGTAAAGAAAAGGCGCGCATTTTTCATTTTTACTTTTGATAACCATGCCTGCGGCAGATTGTAACCAACTGTCAGATTCTTTAAACGGATGTAGGCCACATTCTGTACATATTTGGATTGTGCTACGGTTAACTCCGCATTGGAATTGAGCGCCGTATATCCCCTAAAACGAGGGAAGTAAGCATCGCGGTTGGTTTCAGACCAGCGCTTATCCATGATATCTTCCGGCATCCAGCTATAAGGACGGTTGTACTGGCCCCAGAAAAGAGAAGCATCTGTACCCGGCCACCAGTCTCGTTTTCCAATACCCTGGAAGAAAAAGCTGAGGAAGAAATTATTCCAGTTGGCGTTACCGGTGATGCCGAAGGCATAACGTGGTTCCGTATTACCAACAATCGCCTGATCGCCTGGTTTATCCAGCGTGCCTTCTCCCTTGTCTATCTTGCCATTGCCGTCCAGGTCTTTAAAGCGGATATCTCCCGGCATTAATACATTGGCGTTAGATACCTTGATGAAAGACTGGTCAACTTTGGAATTCTTAATTTCATCCTGACTCTGGAAATAGCCATCATTTACAAAGCCCCACATATCGCCTACGCGCATCCCTTCGTAATAAGTATTGATCAGGTTTTTGGGATTATTGAAGCGGGTAATGTAAGACTGGTAATCAGACAATACTACCCCAAAGGAATAGCTGAAAGGTTTGTTGGCAGCTTTAAACTGATCACTCCAGTTCACCGATAATTCCCAGCCTTTTGTTTTCAAATCGGCGTAGTTCCCTTTAGGTACGCTGGCTCCAAATACCGCAGGAACGGGCAATCCGGTGGTAAACATATTGGTCGTATTCCGGGTATATTTATCGAAACTTACTTTCAGGCGGCTCTTCAGAAAAGAAACGTCAATACCACCATTTAAGGTAGTGGCCTTTTCCCAGGTGAGTCCGTCCGGAATCACGTTGGGCTGTTGGGTATAGTCGGGCAACACACCATTGATAGACATCTGCAGCTTGCTCACCGACATCATTTGCAGGAACTGGTAGGGACTCACATTCCCATTCCCCAATGCACCATAGGAAGCCCTTAATTTTAAATCGCTGATGGCATTGGGTGATACGTTCCAGAACTTTTCTTTAGACACCCGCCATCCTGCGGAAGCCGAAGGAAAGAATCCAAACTGCTGCGACTCCGGGAACTTGGAAGAACCATCGTAACGGCCATTTACTTCCAGCAGGTAACGTTCATCGTAGTTATAGTTCAGGCGGAAAAAACTTCCGAGGGTACGCCATTCATAGCCGCCACCGGTAAGGGTATAGTTCAGACCATTCATCAGGGAAAAATCAGGCAGACTGTTATTGATCATGCCATCATGCTGATAGAACCTGGATTTGAATAACGTGTTTTCGTAGTTGTAGCCTACTAATATCTTAAAGGTATTCTTAGCAAAACGTTGTTCATAATCTGCATAAAAGTTCATACCTGTGTAGGTAGTCCGGTCGTTTTCTTCATTCATTTTGCTTTCGCCGCGCAACAATGTCTGTCCGGGCATTTTGCTATAAGGTACTGGTGTATACAAGCGTGTTTCCACACTGGAAGTATAGGCATAGGTAAAGTCGCCGTTTACATGCAGTTTATCATGTAAAAACG
>NZ_DATCVJ010000712.1:0-18614 GCF_036566945.1 Chitinophaga sp.
CCGGTAGAACAGGGTATCAAAAAAGTAGGCCTGTATCGCAATACACAGGAATCTATCAACACCAACTATCTTACCCTCATTATACCAACGGGAGGTTTGTCTTCCCTGTTAATCGACGGTAGCAATACCTTCGACCACACCTATCCGCATCCTAACGCCAGCGGCTACACGGTAGTCGTAAAACGTTGGCCAGCGGCGCCGGCACAATGCACGGTTACCAGCGACTCCGCCTTTACGGCGGTGACCTATGGTCTGGGCAGCGTGGAAAGCTATGGTTACAACGCAGGCACTTTGGTGAAAAATCTGAATATCCTGCCGGCATTCAACAACGTGTTGAACAACACCGGGCAGAATAACACTTACACCTGCGCCAATACGCCGTTCCGCTTCTCCATGCTGATACCGGTAAAACCAACCGCTATCACCTGGAAATTCAGCCAGGTAGCCAGTCTTGCGCCTAAAACAGACGTGTTGCAAAACAACCCTACACCGGTTGATTCCGTAACGCTCAACGACAGGAGATACTATCGTTTCGTATTACCGGACGATTATGTATTCAGCAAACCAGGCACCTATTATGTACCGATCCTGCTCACGCACCCGGACATAGAAAGTTGCAGCAACAGCTTTGAAAGCATCCTGGAAATAAAAGTAATACCGGCACCGGTGGTGAACTTCTCCGTTGACTATACCGGTTGTTTGAACGACGCCGCCCTGTTCAAAGGCGCCGCTACTACCAGCAATGGCGTAGGTATCAGTACCTGGAAATGGAACTTCGCTGACTCTACCGGTTCATCCGCAAAAGACACCACGAAATATTTCAAATATCCGGGTATCAAACAAGTGAAATTAAGCATCGTGGCAGCCGAAGGTTGCGTGGGTGATACCACCAAAGAAGTGGAAGTATATGCCCCTGCCGTAGCACAAATCGTGAAAGATTCTTTCATCGTGTGCAATGGATCTGATGTAACGCTCTCCGCTAAAAATCCGGAACCGGGCGTATTGTACAACTGGTACGATGCTCCAACAGGTGGTAATCTGTTGCATACCGGCAACGACTACACGATGACGAACGTTAGCGCCGATGGTACTTACTACCTCGAAACAATGACACACGGATGCCCCGGTCTTGCACGAGCCAAAGCCATTGTGCATGTACTGCCGGTACTCGCTACACCAGTGGTTACGGTAGACAGTGTAGGCGTGAACATGATCCGCTTCAAATGGAAAGCCATTGCCAACGCTACCGGATATGAAGTATCGATAGATGGTGGTACCACCTGGACCTTGCCTTCATCCGGCAAAGAAGGACTGGTGCATATCATCGCGGGCTTACAACCGGTACAAACGATCAAACTGATGGTACGTGCGAAAGGCTGCGAGGACAAAATATCCATACCGGCAGATGGCACCACCTTACCGGACGGCATTTATATCCCGAATACATTCACGCCTAACAATGATGGTAAAAATGACTTGCTGCTGGTATATGGTTATATCATCAAACAAATGCACCTCACCATTTTTGATCAGTGGGGCGAAAAAGTATTCGAATCCAATAACCAGACAACAGGCTGGGATGGCAACTACAAAGGAAAAGCACTGCCTTCCGGCGTGTACATCTATGTATGTCATCTGACGCTTACTGATGGAAGTAAAACAGAAAAGAAAGGAGTGATTAACCTGATTCGTTAAAAACAGTGATATGAAAAAAATCAGCACAACGAAGTTGTTACTGGTTGCTATCGGATGTATGATGTTGCATTGGCCACCGGCCAATGCAACCATCCGAACGGCGTACCAGGGGATAGATAGTATTATGAGGAGCAGAAGAGCGGTACTGGTATATCCCAACCCGGTGATAGGGTCACTGACTGTACAATCGCGACAGCCCATACAACAACTGGTACTCTATACCATGGATGGAAAAGCGGTGAAAAGAGTGATGACCAACGGTAAAAATAACCAGCTTTCTGTACAGGACATTCAACGCGGCGCTTATATGCTGAACACCATTTTTGAAGATGGAACAAAAACGTCGAAGCTGATCATCAAACAATAATCATTTCAATATGAAAAATTGAAGAAGATGTCAACCAAACTAATATATCATAAGGCCTGCATGTCGGTACAACAACTTTGCATTGCCATATCCCTGATCCTGTTATCCTCCGTGGCCAATGTTGCATACGCCCAGAATCTTTCCAACAAGGGGAAAGATTTCTGGGTGGGCTACGGACATCATCAGTTCATGGAAATGGGACAAAGCAACAGCCAGGAAATGATCCTGTACCTCAGCGCAGAACAACCGGCTACGGTAACTGTTAGCATTGTGGGCACCACGTGGACGCGGACTTATAACATTCCCGCCAACACGGTGATTGCGTCAGACCTGATTCCCAAATCAGGCGCCATTGATGCAAGACTGTATTCCCTCCCTCCTTCTTTTGGCGGCACCGGCGGCGAAGGTGTGTTCACGGCTAAGTCTATACACATCCAAAGTAATGTACCCATTGTGGCCTACGCGCATATTTTTGGCAGCGCCTCTTCCGGTGCTACCATGCTGATGCCGGAAGAAACCTGGGGGTATTCTTACATCTCCGTTAACAGTATGCAGAACTATGCAAACGACTGTTTCTCCTGGATGTTTGTAATTGCCAACCAGAATAATACCGTGGTAGAAATCACGCCTTCCGTATTAACCCGCAATGGTCGCCCACCGGGTGTGCCCTTTACGGTTACGCTGAACCGTGGAGATATTTATCAGCTGGTAGGTGCTTCTCTTGGTAATGGCCAGGGACGGCAGCTTACCGGTACTACGATTAAATCTATCGGTAATTCGGTAGGACAGTGTTACCCGGTAGCCGTATTTTCCGGTAGTAGCCGTACTGCTATCACCTGTAACAATAGCAATAGCAGCGGAGATAATAATATTCAACAGATCTTCCCTTTCCAGGCATGGGGTAAACGTTATCTCACTGCCCCAACTTCGGAAGATGATGTACCGGCTAATCTGCAGTTTAATATTTATAAAGTAGTGGTGAAAGATCCCACCACCGTTGTAAAAAGAAATGGCGTAACCCTGCCTGCGGGTAGTCTGATTGGCAACTCCTACTATGAATTTGTGAGCAATACTGCAGACTACATTGAGTCAGACAAACCGGTACTGGTAGCCCAGTTCATGTCATCCTCAGGCGCCTGCGGCAATACTGGCGGACTCGGTGATCCGGAAATGGTATACCTCAGCCCTGTGGAACAAGCCATTAAACGTATTGGCTTTTATCGCAACAACCGCGAGTTTATTCAAACCAACTATCTCACGATGATTATTCCTACGTTAGGTATTCCATCGCTGTTGATAGATGGCAGCCCATTATACGATTTCGCGTACCCCCATCCTAACCTGAACGGCTACTCGGTAGTCATTAAGCGATGGCCGGCCGCACCTGCCCAATGTATTGTAAAAAGTGATTCTGCCTTTACCGCGGTGACCTATGGCCTCGGCAGTGTAGAAAGCTATGGCTACAATGCAGGTACCCTGATCAATAACCTCAATGCAGTAGGATCTATTCATAACAGTTATGATACTTCAAAAAGTTCCAATGATTTTACCTGTACCAATACTCCTGTGCAGCTCTCCATTCTAATGGCTTATCAGCCTACTAAAATGGTCTGGAAACTCAGCACACTCGGCACCGCCGTTACGCCCAATGCAGATGTGACCGACAATGCGCCGGTAAGTACCGGCACCGTGTTGATCAATGGCATTACTTATTATAAATACACTTTACCTGGCACCTATTTGTTTAGCGCCATCGGAGAATATGATGTGCCGGTGATGACCACACATCCCAGCATTGAAAACTGTACCAATACAGAAAAAGTAGGATTTACCGTCAGCGTAAAAGGTAAACCACGCGCGGTGATGACCTACGCCTACACCGGCTGTACACTCGATACCGTGTATTTCAAAGGTGATAGCAGCCTGAAAGATCCACTGATAGATCGCTGGCAATGGGAATTCCCCGGTGCCGTAAAAGATAGCGGCGTGCACGTAGGCAAAGTATTTCCGGTAGGCAATGCTGCCGTAAAGCTTACTGTTATTTCAAGAGATGGTTGTGTGGGAGATACTGCTTTCACCGTAGCTGCAGTAGCTAAACCCGTGGCCACCTTCGCCACTGATATGGCCGCCATCTGCGAAACAGGCGCGCTGAAAATCACGGACCAGTCTACCTACGGTGGCACCGCTCCTTTAACATCCTGGTACTGGAATTTTGGCAACGACTCTGTGCTGACTACCACTACCGGCGCCGTACAAACGATTACTTATAAAGACCACAATAGTTATACGATCCAACATGTAGTAAAAGTCAGTGACCTTTGTATCAGTGATACGGTATCAAAAGTAGTCACGGTATATGCCAAACCCACGCCGTTATTTGCGTACCCCGGCGATTGCCTGCCGGTAGGCGGACTGGTGCAGTTTACCAGCGGCGCCGTAGTACCGGACGCGCAAACCATCAGCAGCCATGCGTGGAACTTTGGAGACGCTAATGCCACCGGCGCCAATCCGAATACTTCCGTATTAAAAGATCCTACACACGCCTATACGAAGTTTGGAACATATAGTATTCAATATAGTGTGACTACCGACAAAGGCTGTACGAAAGATACTACGGTAACGGCTACGTTTAAATTGAAGCCTCAGCTGGTGTATGCACCCTTAACCGGTGTTTGTGTAAATGTACCCGGCAGCATAGCAGTAGGTAAAGCCACTGTACAAAACGGTGTGACCGGCAAAGGCTATTACCGTGGACCTGCCACCGACTCTGCTGGTAATTTCACGCCGGCTACCGCAGGCGCCGGCACGCAAACCATCTGGTATGTGTTTAATACAGACAGTGGCTGCACGGATTCTGTTTCCACTACCGTAACAGTATATCCCAAGCCTGCGGCTGCCTTTACGGCCACCGCCAATTTGTGCCTGGGACAAACCACGCTGTTCACGGATCAATCCACTATCTCTGCAGGGAACATTACCAACTGGAAATGGGACCTCGCAGATGGCACGACTAAAAACAACACCAACAACAATCCATTTAATATCACTTATCAGAAAGATAGCAACTACCTCGTGAAGCTGGTGGCGGTGAGTGATCATAACTGTATCAGCGATACCGCCAAAGTTGCGGTAGTAGTGCATCCGCTGCCGAAAACAGATTTCAGTCTGCCGGCTAAAGTATGTATGCCGGATGGCAATGCGGCCTTTGTCAACCTCACCACCGTGAAAGACCAATCGGCCCTCGCCTACCAATGGAATTTTGGTGATGGTGGCGCCGGCTCGGCCGCGAAAGATCCTACCTGGCAATACAAGGCCTTTGGTCCGTTTAATGTGAAGCTGGTAGCTACTACCGCCAATGGCTGTAAAGATTCCGCCAGCAAAACATTAAGCGCCTTCTTCGGTCAGCCGGTAGCTTCCTTTAACGTAACGCCGGATACCCTTTGCCAGGGCGCGGACAATGTATTCACCGACCAGAGTACCGATCCTACCAGCACCATTAATAAATGGGAATGGAGTTTTGGAGACGGTACCACTTCTACGGAACAGCATCCGGTTAAAAAATATACCGCACCTGGCGAATACAGTGTGCAGTTGCAAGTAGCAAATCAGTCGGGTTGCGGTTCTTCTGCTTACAGCAGCAAGGTCATCGTATACCTGCAACCCATCATCGATGCAGGACCATCCTTTGTAGTAGCGCAGGGTACCGTCATCAGCTTCAAACCTGTAGCGAATGATTCGGTGAACCTGCGCTTCAACTGGGATCCGCCGGCCGACTTCCCGGACCCTACGGTGCTGTCGCCTGTCATCCCAGCCATGCACGACGCCACCTATACACTGACTGCCATCGGCAAACACAGTTGTATGGCCCGCGATGCCATGACCGTAAAAGTATTGAAACCCGTGGCGCCACCGAATGCCTTCTCTCCCAACGGTGATAATATCAACGATACCTGGATCATCAGCAACCTGGCTGATTATGCAGAAAGTACCGTGGAAGTATTCAACCGGTATGGAGAAAGAATATATCGTTCCACCGGGTACAACATACCCTGGGACGGGCGCTTCAAAGGCAACCTGCTGCCTATGGCCACCTACTATTACGTAATCCGGCTCAGGGCAGGTATGGCGCCTATTACCGGCTATGTCACCATTATCAGGTAAAGTAAATCATTCACATAAAACCGTATTGTAAATGAGAACAATTATTGCAACCTTATTCCTTTCTGCAGCTGCTTTATGCACCAGTACAAAACTGATGGCACAAACAGATCCGCATTTCTCTCAGTATTACGTATATCCGTCGTGGTTAAATCCTGCGCTCACCGGCGTGTTCGACGGCGACTATCGCGTAGCCGCTATTT
The DNA here is from genome assembly GCF_036566945.1 of Chitinophaga sp. Taxonomy (GTDB): domain Bacteria; phylum Bacteroidota; class Bacteroidia; order Chitinophagales; family Chitinophagaceae; genus Chitinophaga. The sequence continues at coordinate 6,424 of NZ_DATCVJ010000712.1, forward strand.
ACCGTACCCAATGGGGAAACATCAGTCCGTTTAAAACATATGGTGTCAGCGGAGAAATACCTACGACGAAGAATATCAACATCGGCGCCAGCGTACTAAATCAAACAGCCGGCGATGGTGGTTACAACTATACCACCGCCTATGTAAGCGCCGCTTATACCGGTGTGAAACTCGATGCGTTTCATTATCATCAGCTGAACTTCGGATTGCAGCTGGGCTTCATTCAGCGCAAATTCGATCCTTCCAAGCTCACTTACGGTGAGCAATGGAATCCTGTTACCGGTTACAATCCCGGCAACCCGATTTCTGATGGCCTTACCCGCAACAGTGCAGCTTCCTTCGACGCCGGCGCAGGCGCCTTGTACTATGATGCTACCCCCGGGAAAAATTTCAATATCTATGGTGGCTTCTCTGTTATGCATCTCACAAAACCACAGGACCAGTTCAGCGCCAAAGGTGATGCCCGGTTCCCGATGCGCTTCAATGTACATGGAGGGGTGAAACTAACGCTGTCGGATATACTCAGTATTACACCCAATTTCCTGTTCATGCAGCAAGGACCTGCCCAGGAAAAAATGATTGGCGCTTACGGACAGCTGAATGCCGCTATGGGCACAGATTTCCTCCTTGGTCTGAATTACCGGTATAAAGATGCCATCACTACCCACGCAGGATTTATTTATAAAAACATGATGCTGGGCGCCAGCTATGATATCAATACTTCTGACCTCAGCAAAATGGCACATGGCGCTAACAGCTTCGAAATATCGCTGACGTTCATTGGCCGCAAATCAGTCAGAACACCAGACGTGGAATTTGTTTGTCCAAGATTGTAATCAACTTTTAAACGCAACAGCTATCACATGAAAAAAATACTTTTTACCTCGGCAGTGTTGTTGTCTGGCATGGTGTCGTACGCGCAGTTTACCTATAATTACCTGAAGGCGGCAGATCAGTACTACAACAAAGAAGACTACAACTCCGCTGCTACCTATTACGAAAAATACCTGGGCTCCCGCAACAAAACCGTGAAGCCGGATACTTACAAGCCCTATGCTGCCGTGTCTGTCGTTAAAAATAAAACGGTAAAGGTGAGCAGTGAGCAGCAAGCTGTATACAAGCTGGCAGAGAGTTACCGCAACCTCCATGATTTCGGCAAAGCAGCACCGCATTATGAATCGGTGATGGAAATGGATAAAACCAATTTTCCCTTAGCGGCATACTACTATGCGGTTTCCCTCCGTGCATTAGCTAAATATGACGAGGCAGCACAAGCGTTCCGTAATTTTCTAAACAACTATACCGCCAACGATAAATTCACGGAAGCGGCTAAACGGGAACTACAAAACCTGGAATTTATTACGGCACAATTAAATAAAAAAGACCTGACGGAATACAAGGTGAGCAAAGCACCTGCCGCTCTCAATACCACCGGCGCCAGTTATGCGCCGGTGTGGAGCAGCGGTAACACCCTGTTATTCACCTCTACCAGACCTGATAGTTCTTTCCAGAAAAACCATACTTACATTAACCGTTTATACACGGCAGATAATGAAGGCGGACAAATATCCAATATCCGTTTACTAAAACTGGATCAGCCGGAAGGACTCCATCAGGGAGCAGCATGCGTATCGCCCGATGGACAGCTGTTATTCCTGACCCGCTGGCAGATAGATCATGGCAAAAAAACATCCGCCATTTACGTAGCCCGAAAAAATGGCGATGGCTGGAATGAGCCGGTGTTAATGGATGCGCTGATCAACACGCCAGGAAATAATACCCAGCAACCTTATCTTTTGGGAGATGGTAAAACATTGCTGTATGCCAGTGACAGAGCCGATGGATACGGTGGTTTCGACTTATGGTATGCTACCCTCGACGAAGCCGGCAAACCCGAACAGACAGCCAATCTGGGTGAAGTAATTAACACTGCCGGCAACGAGCAGGCGCCCTTCTATCATGCCGCCACCGGCACATTAGTATTCTCTGCCGATAACCGCATCGGCATGGGCGGCTACGACTTCTTCTCCAGCAAAGGAACGATCGGTACCTGGAAAGCCCCGGTAAATATGGGTTACCCGGTAAACTCCGTAAAAGATGATATCTATTTCACCAGCAGAAGTAACAATAAAAATTTGCTGGATGAAGTACTGTTGGGTACAGACCGTGCCGCCGCCTGCTGCCTCGAATTATTTTTTGTACATAAGAACCGGCCATTGAAACAACTGAGCGGCATCGTTATCTCCTGTGATAACCAGTCCCCACTGGCCGGCGCAGCCATCAACATTATAGATACGATCAATAACAAAGTCATTTTCACACAACAAACCAACGCCGATGGCAGCTATGCTTTTACGGTAGAAGATTTCTTACCACTGAAAGCAGTTGCTAACGCCGACGGTTATACGACTAATTCACAACAGATCACCGTTCCGCTGAATGAAGATACGGCTGCGATCACCGCACCGGTGTTATGCCTGACTAAAATCATTACACCGGAAGCACCGGTAGTGCTGGAAAATGTGTACTACGATTTCAACAAGGCAACGCTGCAGGAAACCTCCTTTACATCGCTCGACAAACTCGTGGACTTGCTCACCGCAAATCCGGCTATGCACATAGAACTCAGTGCGCATACGGATAGCAAAGGTAAAGCGGCATTTAACCAACGCTTGTCGGAAGCCCGTGCCAAAAGCTGTGTCGACTATCTCGTGAGCAAAGGCATTGACGCTTCCAGGTTGACCTATATCGGTTATGGCGCTACTCAACCGGTGGCCCCCAATACCCTGGAAGATGGCAGTGATAACCCGGAGGGAAGACAAAAGAACAGGAGAACGGCATTTACCATTATTAAAAAGTAACAGCCCGGCTGTTTAATCCAAAATCGCTGATCCATGAAAAACATTGTGCTCACAGGTTTGCTCGTTTTGCTACTGCAGGTTACCCATGCACAGCAACAACCACATTACACGCAGTATATCATGAATCCTTTTATCATCAATCCGGCATTGGCAGGCATTGAAAACTACTGGGACCTGCGCCTGAGTCACCGGCATCAATGGGTAGGCATGAAAGGTGCACCAGTGACTACGTACCTGACCTTGCAGGGGCCCTTGCGTAAATCGGATTACAGCACGGCCTCTCCTACCGGCTTTGATCCGGAAGGCAACAACCCCAGGGGTAAGGCGTACTGGCAGGATTATACCACTCCCCCACCACATCCGGGTGTGGGACTCACCATCCTGAATGATAAAACCGGTCCGCTGAATCGCTTCTCTGTTTCCGGCGCCTATGCGCATCATATTAACCTGTCGCCCAGAACCAGCATCAGTGCAGGTATTGGCATAGGCATGCAACAGGTAAGTCTGGATGCCAGCAAAGTAGCATTCTTTGATCCTTCCGATCCGGTGCTGGGCAGCAGCTCCGGCGTGCTGAACAAATGGAAACCGGAAGTAAATGCAGGACTCTGGTTGTACTCCGCCGATTTTTTCGCGGGACTATCTGCCCAGAATATTATCCCGCAACAAATAGGATTCGATGACGGTAAAGTAATAGGTGATTCCGTATACCGGGGCAAACTGGTGCCGCATTTATTTTTCACTACGGGCTATCGTTTATGGATCAACGACGACCTGAATGTAATGCCGTCGGTGATGTTGAAAATGATTACTGCCATGCCACTCAGTGTAGATGTCAACGCCCGGTTTATGTACCGCGACCGGCTCTGGCTGGGCGCTTCCTACCGGCTGCACGATGGCGTGGCTGGCATGTTTGGCTTAAATATCAGTTCACAGTTTAATATCGGCTACTCTTACGACTATACGGCGTCTTCCCTAAATACAGTCAGCAGAGGAACACATGAAATCATGATCGGTTTCCTGTTGGGTAACAAGTATGGAGATACCTGCCCGCGTAATGTCTGGTAGTCAACATTCATTTTTCTCATTCTATTCACTAATAAAAAAACAAAACAATTGTCATTATGAAACAGGTTACACGTTTTATGCCCTATGCATTGATCACTGCTGTTGTATTATTTTTTGCTGCCTGCTCCAAAGACGGAGCGCAAGGTCCTGCGGGTGCAGCGGGTCCTGCTGGTCCTGCCGGCATACCCGGCGCTACTGGTCCCAAGGGAGATTCAGGCGCCGCCGGTAGTGCCAACGTGATCTATTCTGCCTGGCAGGATGTAACATTCGCACCAGCGGATACGATCTTCAATCAAAATGGTACTATCAATACCATCATTTACGGCGCTACGCTCACTGCAGCGAAACTAAATGCAGCTTTGCTGGCCAATGCGTCTATCAACGTGTACATCAATCTCGGCAATGCTACTACTCCTTTCGTACAGCCATTACCGTATGTAGATGAATATGGTTACCTGATCCGGTTTGTAGCCTATGCAGGCAAAATTGATCTGATCGGCAACGCACCTATCAGCACCACCACCGACAAGCGTTATCAGTACAGATATGTAATTGTGCCAGGTGGCGTAAACGCCAGAGACGCAGCCGGTATTAATTGGAACGACTACACGCAGGTAAAAAAATATTTAAACTTAAAGGACTAGGTTGGCTATACCAGCCACCAGTATGTATCAGGGCCGCCTTATTCAGGGTGGCCCCATTTTAAAAAAATTTATTGACCAAAATTTATCAACACCCGCATGAACCTATATAACGACTTCACCGATCAGGAACTAATCCGCCTGTACATTGCAGGCAATAACCCGGCATTTACCACATTGGTACACCGTCATAAAAACAGGATCTTTACGACCATCGTTTTGTTAGTGAGAGACAGAAGTCTCGCGGAAGATATTTTCCAGGAAGTATTTATCAAAATTGTAAATGCGCTGCAATCAGGCCACTATGTGGATAACAGCCGTTTCCTGGCCTGGGCTGTAAGAATTGCCCACAACGCCTGTATCAGTCATTTCAGAAAAGCACATACCGTGGTAGTCACCTACAACGATGCCATGGGCGATAGTATAGAGCTGTCTGAACACAGTCAGGAGCAGCTCATCATGAAAGCAGAAGTCAGTGCAGAAATAAACCGCATGCTCGATCGCTTACCCGGCCTGCAACGCGAAGCGCTGATACTCCGGTATTATGCTGATCTGAGTTATAAGGAAATGGCGCAGGTAATTGGGATCAGTATAAATACAGCGTTGGGAAGGGTGCGGTATGCGCTGATGAATTTACGCAAACAGGTAGATGTGGAGAGTTTGGAAGCGGTATGAAAATGTATTCATACCGCCCGCCAATATCATTGGGTAGATAATTAGAATAAAACAACATTACAATGACTTCCTCCTGATCAACACTGTTGGCAACACTTCCTGCACCTTTTCACGCTTCAGCACAAAAACAGCGGCTTTCTCTGCCATCAGTTTAAAGTCGGTGGAATAAGTGGTAATCCCGTTACAGATAATTTCTTTTACTACATCATCATTGTGAGACAGGATGCCCACATCCTTTCCAGGCACCAGTTTCTTTTCCACACAATCTTTCAGGATAGCCCATAACTCTGTATTATTGATCGTGTAATACACTTTTCCTTTGGCGATAGTGCCAGGCACATATTCCGTTTTAATGACCCCGTTGATTTTATGATCTTTGATAAAACGCTTATACGCTTTCAGTATTTCTATCGGCGTATCGGTAGATGGCCGGTAGTAAAAAATCATCTCATCAAACTTGCGGATGGTATCTGCCAAAGCAGCAAAGGCATGATAGGATGACTCACCAAACTCCTGTACAATGTAAGAATAATCGGCCGTCAGTGGTTCATACCGGTCAATCATCAGGAACTTATCCATGGGCAGCCCCTTCAGGATGCCGCTGGTTTTAGGATGCGGAATAGGCGCCACTACATACATACCATAGCGACCTTTGATAGTGGCTACAATGCTTTCAAATACTTCGATGTTGTTGTGATGAAAAAATACATCCAGCTGTATATTTTCGCCGAGGTTGGCCCGGAAGGTTTTATAAAATGTTTCCTGGAAAGTGTCAAATGCGAATAACAATAAAGCTACTTTCAGCTGCTGCCCGGTATCATCACTGCTTACAAAAAAGCCCTGCCGGTTGCGTGCCGTCACAATACCTCTTTCCACCAGTTCTTTATAGCCTTTGGCGATTGTTTCCCTTGCAAAGCCCAGTTCACCGATCAGGTTATTCACGGAAGGTAACGCATCGCCTCTCGACAACAATTTCGCGTTAATGGCATTGATAATGCCCTGAACGAATTGTTCGTGTTTAGACAAACCTGGAATCCCTTCCAGTTCATGTATCTGCTCGTATATATCCTGCATGTAAGGAAAATTAATCAGCGCTCTACCGGGAGCCTCTTTTAAGGTTATCAATTGTACACTGTAAATGACAGCATAGTCCGCTACTGTACTATGCTGTCCTACTAAGCTATCATCTTTTTTCTACACTTTCAAGTTTTTCGGTAGAATAATGTACTTCTGAGAGCGATTGTAATTTTTTCGCTGCCCATTCCGGAGTGATATCCCGTTGCGGGCTGGCCAGCAGTTCATAGCCTACCATGAACTTTTTTACGGAGGCAGACCGTAGCAATGGCGGGTAGAAATGCATATGCCAATGCCATTCCGGATGCGCCCCGCTATTCACCGGCGCCTGATGCATACCGGCAGAGTAAGGGAAAGAGGTTTCAAAAAGATTATCATACCGCGTAGTCAGCCTTTTTAAAATATCTGAGAGCGCCATTTTTTCTACTTCACTAAAATGCGTCATATCCGTCACATGCCGCTTGCTCACTACCATGGTTTCAAAGGGCCATACTGCCCAGAAAGGGACCAGTACTACGAAGTGCTCATTTTCTATCACAATCCGCTCCTGTTTATCCAGCTCCAATGCCAGATAACTTCCCAACAGGCTTTTCCCGGTCGTTTCATAATATTTTTTCTGGTGAGATGTTTCCTTCATCAGTTCTGCCGGCACATCGCTGGCTGCCCAGATCTGACTATGTGGATGCGGATTGCTGCACCCCATAATGTCGCCTTTGTTTTCAAATACCTGTACGTACTTAATGTCCGGATCGGCGGCCAGGCTACGGAACTCTGTTTCCCACAATCCAATTACTTTCCGTATGTCTGCTACTTCCAGCAAGGGCATGGTCAAATCATGCCGGGGCGAAAAACATACGACGCGGCAAATACCTTTTACACTGCGTGCATGTAATAACTGGTCTGCCTGGTCAGCACCGGCAGGCGTATCCGCCATCAAGGCACCGAAATCATTGGTAAAGGCAAATGGCTCTGTATATTCAGGGTTTAGTTCCCCGCCCATCCGGCTATTGCCCGGACACAGATAACAGGTGGCGTCATAGGCTGGCAGCGGATCGCTGTCTACTTTTTCTACTTTGCCGTTCCACGGCCTTTTGGTTCGATGTGGTGATACTAATACCCATTCACCGGTTAAGATATTTAATCGCTGGTGTGGATGTTCTTCTAACTGGAATGCCTGCATAAAATGGTTTAGGGTGCTTCGTTAATCTGGATCACCACACTTGTCCGCTTTAGGTTCAACTGTGGATTAAATCCAATGGTCATTAAAAATTCTCCCGTAAAAGTAATATTATCTGGAATACTACTGGCCTCCCCCGGATAAAGATTAATCTCTTTTAACCGGTATCGCTTCGCAGGGTCCAGTCCTTTCAGGCGGATAGGCAACTTACTGCCTTCTCCATAGCGGCTACTCACCAGGTAGTTGAACATGACCCCCTTGCTTTGCTTTTCATCGAGGTACATGATGGCGGCTACGCTGCCCTCGTGCGGGTCTGCCAGGCGATATTGGTCACCATGCCAGATCACATCTTTCAAAGCAGTATAGTGGGTAATCGCTTCCTGGCAGAAGGTCCTATCCTTTTCTTTTAAATCCTCTACCACAATGTCAAAGCCCAGCTTGCCCATCATGGCTACATCTACCCGAAACTTGATCGGTTGTTTACCCCAATCCGTAACGTGGTTGGCACTGGCGATGGCAGGATAGAAATAAGAATTTTCCCATTGAATAAAAATCCGCTCCAAAGGATCGGTGTTATCACTCGGCCAGTACTCCGTAAAATATTGTAAAGCGCCGTAATCCACACGGCCACCACCGCCGGAGCAAAGCATCATCGCCACCGTTGGGTATTTGGCCCGCACTCTCGCCAGCACTTTATACAGCCCTCTTACATATTCCACATACAACTGTGACGATTGCCTGCCCTGGTAAGCAGACCATGCATTATAAATAACCGCGTTGCAATCCCATTTGATATAAGATAATTTCGGTGCCTTGATAAACAGGGAATCTATTATCTGAAAAACAAAGTCCTGCACTTTAGGATTACTTAAGTCCAGCACCAGCTGATGACGGAAATAATGTTCTTCTCTGCCGGGTTGTCTTAATACCCATTCCGGATGTTTGGTATTCAGCTCACTCTGCGGACTCACCATTTCAGGCTCTATCCAGATACCAAATTTCACACCGTTGGTTTGCGCTATGCTATCCAGCGTCCCGATCCCGTTGGGGAGCTTTTTGCGGTTCTCCTGCCAGTCCCCCAGCCCTGCATGATCACTGTTACGGGGAAATTTATTGCCAAACCAGCCATCATCCAGCAGGAAAAGGTCTACGCCTAAATCTTTGGTATCTTTTAATAAGCCTTTTAGTTTGGCTTCGTCAAAGTCAAAATAAGTGGCTTCCCAGTTGTTTAATAAGGTAAGTCGTTCTCTATTTCCGTTCGGTATCTTATAGTTCCTGGCCCAGCGTTGCAGTTTGCGGCTGGCCTCTCCTTTTCCCTTGGTAGAAAAAGTGTACAGGAAAGCGGGTGTTTCAAAAGCCTTATTAGCGGGTAGTATATAGGGAGATTGATAATTATTGATGCCCGCTATGATACGCAGGTTATCCAGGTTATCCAGCTCAAGATCTACCCTGAAATTACCGCTCCACTCTACGGAGCCATACAACACGCTACCATGGTCTTCTGTAGCTGGTTGATCCAGCGATATCATAAATACCGGTGGCTGAAATAAGTCAGCACGGGTACCCAGCTTGGAATCGAGTGTTTTAATGCCATGTGTCAGCTGCGATTCTTCCGGCTGCATTTCCATGGCCCAGTCGCCATGATACTGCTTCAGCCAGTAGCGGGAAGCTTTCAAATACAAATTGGCAGAAGCAAACTTCTGCAAGGTCACCGCACCTTTTTCCTGGTGCCTGATCTCCGACCACTGTTCTATAACATCTGCTGCTTTATACACTTTATAATGCAGCGTTACTTCAAACGGATAGAGTGGATCTTTCAGTAAAATGCTGGTTTCTTCCACATCCGGACCAGGGGAAACCGTTTTGTGACTCACATAACGCAGGTCAAGACCGTTATTACCATCGGCATGTGTTACTGCAATGGCTGGTTCGAAAAGATTTTTGGAACCGGCTGCGGTATATGCCGCGTTGGCCACTTCGGAATATTCTGTCGTTTGCTGATATGCAGCAGGCACTTGCTGATAGCCGGCGCTATTGGATAGCTTGGCGCCAAAGTAAATGGTAGACAATTGTCCTTTTGCGTCTACCTGCAGCACTACGGCATTTTGCTTTGATTCCACCGGGATGATCAATGGTCTGGAATCCTGTGCGGTAGCATATCCGCAACAGCCCATTACAAATAACCAGATGCTGTGTCTTAAATGGATGAATGGCTTCATGAACTAAAAACTTTAAAAAAAACTATAGCTATAGGTATAATGCACAATACGGATAACGGCAACCCGCTATCCGTACTGTGTGGTAAGAAATATTAGTACCCCTCATTCTGACGGAGTTTTTTGCCGGAGGCATTAATTTCCGACTGTGGAATAGGCGCCCAGTAATTTTTGGCCGGATCAAAATTACGTGCCAGGGCGGTAATGACGGTGTAAGTAATCGTTCCATCTCCTTGTTTGGTTGGGCGAATACCATAAATAGGAACTTTCTCTGTTTCGCCGGCAATCATCCATCTGCGCACATCATAATAACGGTGTTCTTCAAAGGCCAGCTCTATACGGCGCTCGTTACGGATACGGATGCGCATACTGTCCTGCGACAAACCTGTTGGTAACGATGGCATACCTGCCCTGGTGCGGATATCGTTCACCGCCTTATACACACTGCCTACTGGCCCAACCGCCTCATTTTCTGCTTCCGCATAGTTCAATAACACCTCTGCATACCTTAAATATTTCCAGGGCTGATAAGCTGTCTGGTTAGGGTTTTCCACCGGGTTGCTTTCATTGATAAACTTTCTTACATAATAACCGGTAGGACTGGTATTCCAGTTACCATTACCATCTTTACTATCTTTACCGCCGGGTAAAAATGTTTCCACATTGCGGGCTCTGTAAGGCGCACCATTGTACAGGATGCTCGCATAAAAACGCGGATCTCTGTTTTCGTAGGGGCTTTTCCGTTGGGTAGCATTATTCCAGTCGAAACGGGTACCATCTTTCATTTCATAATCATCTACCAGGTTTTGCATAGGGGTATTACCTCCCCACCCACCGTAACCGTTAGGGCCATTTACCAGCTCCAGGTTGGTGTGTTCATTGGTAGGAGAATATACTCTTTCAAAAATATCTTCGGATGTACCACTGATGGTGAATAATCCTTTGTAGTTGTTGTACAGTGAAAACTTATTCAACGCTATGACTGCCTGAGCTGCATTTGCAGCAGCGGTCCATTTGGCGGGGTCGTTCGAATTTTTAGTATATAAAGGACTGGCCGCATACAACAGCAGCCGTGCTTTCAGGGCCAGCGCCGCCTCGTAGGAACCACGACCAACAGGATAACTTTTATTTTGCATGAGCGCAGCCGCATTATCCAGTTCACTTACCGCATACTGGATGCATTTCTGTACTGGTTTGCGGATAAACAGCGAGTCGAAATTGGTATCTTCCAAAGTATATACGCGGTCACCTACCAACGGCACATCCCCGAAATTGCGGATCAGGTCCTGGTAGCGGTAAGCACGGATAAAATGCAGTTCCCCTTTCAGCCGGTCTTTTCCGGAACTGCTCATCGGTACTTTGTCGATATTGGCTAAAGCGTAGTTCACCTCTCTGATGCTGCGGTAGCTTCTGATCCAGGTGTCGCTGATCCAGCCGGTTCTGTCGGGCGTTAAAGCGCCCTGTTGTACAAACCAGGTGTTGTTATCCCATACTACCATGGACTCATCGGTAACAGAACTCATCCATGCATCTTCGAAAGCCCTGCCAAATCCGGGTTTGCCACCATCGTTGTTACCACCTACACCAATATATCTGCCTGTTACGTAAGCCTCTGCCAGAGAAGAATCGCCCCACACTGCTTCATCGGTGATAATGCTGGTAGGCGTGGTATTCAGAAAATCCTTTTTACATGCTCCCAGTGCTGCCGCAGCCGCTGCTACCAGGATCAGTGCTATATGTTTTGTTCTCATTTCTTTGCAATTGAAATAGTAAATGATTTGTTTCCGGCGCTCTTAAAAATTCACGTTCACACCTACGTTAAACACTTTCTGCTGCGGGTAAAAATAACCGCTGCCATCGGTGCCTTCCGGATCTATTTGTTTCACGCGGGTAAATGTGAGCAGGTTAAAGCCATTCAGGTAAATGCGTGCTCCTTTAACAGATGCTTTGGATAGTAAAGATGTGGGCAGGTTGTAGCCTATCTCTACGTTCTTCAGGCGGAGGAAAGCGGTATTCCAGTTCCAGAAAGTGCTGGGGTATGCGCCCAGGTTGCTGGAATTAGGTCTGGATACAGCACGTGGCCAGGAAGCATTGGTGTTTTCCGGTGTCCAGCGGTGGTCGGCCCACTCTTTCAGGAAGGAACCAAATTCGCCGGATTCCCATAGCAGGTATTGGTTTGAATTGCCCTGGCCCTGTAACAAAATATTTACATCGAAACCTTTCCAGGAAGCACCTAACGTGATACCATATACGATTTGCGGAATATTATTCTGATCCACTCTTACGCGGTCGTTGGCCGTAATAGTTTTGTCGCCATCCACATCTTCCAGGATCAGGTCACCGGGCTGTGTTCCGGGAGCATGCGGGGTCGCATCGATCTGCGCCTGATCTTTATAGATGCCAATGCTGCGGTAATATAAACCGGCATTGATCGGATGCCCTTCCACCTTTTGGTTAAATGGTGTGGCGGGTGCTTCATCCA
>NZ_DATCVJ010000713.1:0-2025 GCF_036566945.1 Chitinophaga sp.
TATTTTTTATGATAACAATGTAGCCGCCGTTATCACCCAAATGGGGCCCCGCGGATACATTTCTCCTATTGCTGAAAATGCACTGGCTTACTATAAGTACCGGCTGGAAGGAGAATTTATAGAAGATGGGAAAACAATTCACAAAATAAAAGTAATACCAAAGCGCAAACAGGAACCTTTGTTTTCCGGATATATTTTTATCACCGATGGCGATTGGCGCATTCACAGCACCGACTTAATTCTTACCGGCGAATACCAGCTGGAACTAATGGATTCACTGGTAATACGCCAAACACATGTACCCGTAACAAACGATGTGTGGCGCGTAAAGGACCAGGTACTGCGCATTTCCTTCAATAAATTCGGCTTCCGCATGGGTGGTACCTTTGTAAATGTATACTCAGACTATAATGTACAGCCTGATTTTCCACCTAAGTATTTCGACAACGTGTTCCTGAAATATGATACTGCTTTCGATAAACAACAACATGCATATTGGGACAGCATCCGCCCGGTGCCACTGGAACCTGACGAGGTAAAGGATTATCACGTAAAAGACAGTACCGCACAAGCCGCCCGTGATTCCTCTTCCTCCCGCAATCACCTGACCACTTTGCAGCAGCAACAGAAGCGCGTTACGGTCATGAACGTATTGTGGAATGGGGTAAAGCGTAAATATTATTTCAGCCGCGACAGTACGATTCAGTTTCATACACTCAACGTCCGGGGACTGGCAAAATCGCTGAAATACAATACGGTAGAAGGGCTTGCACTGGCCATAGAACCAGACCTGATCCTCAATACAGGGAAAGAAACCTCCTTAAGCATTGCGCCCAATATCAGGTACGGTTTAAGCAATACTCACCTGAACGCCTATACGGAAATTACCTTTGTTAATGATAGCAGAATTCGCAAACGCTACGGTCAAAACACCTGGTCGCTGGCAGGAGGGAAGCGCATTTCCCAGTTTAACCAGGACAATCCGATCGACAATATCGCCAATGAGTTTTATACCCTGTTCCTGAAGGAAAATTATATGAAACTATACGAAAACTGGTTCACGAACCTGCGGTACAGTCGTACGTTCCAGACGAATGACCGGTTATCGGTAGGTGTAAATTACGAGAGCAGGATACCGGTAGAAAATACAACCGACTTCGTATTCTTCAAAAACGACAAGAAAACATTTACGCCCAATCATCCCTATGAACTGGCCGATGTACCTTTTGAAAAACACCAGGCATTGGTGGTAGATTTGAGTTTTACTTTTCAACCAGGACAACAATTTGTAGAATTACCCGATCGTAAAATTCCGTTCGGATCTAAGTATCCCACCTTTAGAATCGACTACAGTAAAGGGATTCCGGATATCGCCAATAGCATCGTTGATTTTGATAAATGGAGTTTTTCTGTGCAGGACAACATGAACTTTAAATTGTTGGGTGAGTTTCGTTACCATGTTGGTGTGGGTGGTTTCCTGAACGACCGCAATGTACAGATTCCCGATTATCAGCATTTCAATGGCAACCAGACTTTCTACAATACCCGCTACCTGAATAGCTTTCAGCTGGCGCCTTACTATCAGTATAGTACCACCGCCGCTTTTTACACCACTGCGAATGTGGAGCATCATTTCAATGGACTACTCACAAATAAAATCCCTTTGTTTAATAAGTTGAAATGGAACCTGGTAGCCGGTGCCAATGCCTTTTATATCAACAGCGATAATAACTATGTGGAAGTGTTCGGAGGAATTGAAAATATTCTGAAGATGATTAGGGTCGATGTGGTAGCGGGTTATCAGAGTAAAGAAGATACCCGTATAGGCGTGCGCGTAGGATTTGGTGGTATACTGGGCAACGTCGTAAAATTTAAGACCAATTGACAATGATGCCGGGGATTTTGTTACCACCTGTAATAGCTTGCCAGGTAACAAAATCCCCGTATCCCTACACTCACTGTTTCCGTTAAAATTTCACTGATTTCTTTTTGCTGCTTTTTAGTTCTTTCTTCTCATCAAAGAAA
>NZ_DATCVJ010000714.1:0-1573 GCF_036566945.1 Chitinophaga sp.
CAGTTTACGTACGAAAACGATCGTGACGAGAAATTGCGCGAGAACTTCATAACTCGATTGGATTCTGCACATGCTGCCGCTCTCGATAATTTGCCAAATCATGACAATGAGATAGCCCAATGGATTGAATCAAGCCTTTCATCCGTTGTGCTTCATCTAGGATTTGCCAATGCTGCTGCTTGCGCTAGCTCTGACTACAAGCATGCTGCAAACCCATACATCAGATTTGCAGAACACCCAGAACCCTCCGTGCATTCAACCAGAGACTATCGCAAGCACACTGAAACTGATGATACTCGGGGAATTGAATCTAAACAGTTCCACGAGAAAACTACTCAATTCCAACACACAGATTTCAAAAATCTAGAACAAGTCACAATTGACAGCTTCATTGACTACAATGCAAGTCCAAGAACGATCACTCTGTTCGAAAATCTTCGCAAGATCTTTCCTCTCGAGTCCGATCAGCAGATTCATGCACGTAGACTTTCAGTGCAGAACAGATGCAGAGAAATTCTCTATGAATCTAATCCCGACCCTGCTGACTACGACTTCTGGGTCTCGGGAAGCAAGCACCATCTAAAGCGCAAGAAGCCGAAGATAAAATACACTCGCTACAGCCAGATAACCAAGGTAACAAGCACGGTCTGCCGTGACGAGTGCAGACCCATTTTGGACGTGCACCAGGTATTCATGGATGAAGTCCGCAAGTGGGCTTACAACCGACCACTAGAGCCGGGTGAGACTCACGAAATGATCTTCTCTGATGCTATGGAGAAGTATTGCAAACTACTCAAATCGAAATCTATTCCCAACGATTGGAAGCCCTATTTCATGAAAGCTATCGTAAATAATCGAAAAGATATTTGGAATAGTCGTAATACCAAGAAACGTTCACACGAACAACCGAAGAACCAAATACATCTTGATGACATTGACGAGACCACTGAGCCACCTACTTATGACTACTACCCGTCCGATACAGTCGATTGGTTTAACTCCCTATCTGACAGACAGCGTGAAGGAATACGTCAAGCAGTAGAGATAATGGATTCTTCCGCAGAGGAACATCCGAAAATCCCAGAATCAATAAAGAGAATGATTCGAGGGCCAGGTGTGCCCCTGACTAGTTCCACGGGAAAAACGAAGAAAACCAACAGCTCGATAAAATCCGATGCACGTACGAAAAGTAGCACCATCGACTTACGTGAATACGAATCAGAAGAAGATCTCTTGTCGAAATACCCTAAGTATCTATATCCAGTCACGGTTCGTTTTGACAAGCCAGCATCACCAACTGCCTATTACTACGCTGATCATAACAAACAAATTGCGTAGCGTTTAGGAATGCACTATACGGACTACGGTTAATCAGAACGCAGTAAAGGTACAAACACCCTATCCGCAAACTCGATTAATCCTAGCTCGTATAGTGCAAAACTAGCTTTACCGCCCGGAATAGGGAATAATAGAGAAGGCATAGTTGCCATTTGAAAGGAAAACATGGTTTCAGTAGAACATAAAATAGACACAGATAGTTTATTTGAAGATTTAGAAGCAGTTGTCAAGAGAT
>NZ_DATCVJ010000715.1:0-10930 GCF_036566945.1 Chitinophaga sp.
AATGCCAGTACGACGAATGGTACGCAAATGGATATCTGGACAACGAATACTTCTTCCGCACAATCCTGGAAGCTGGTATACGACTATGATGGCTATTATAAGCTGAAGCCTAAATGCGCACCTTCCAGCTGCCTGAATGTAAGTGGAAATAATCCGAATAACGGCAGCTCGGCTATCCTCTGGCAGGAGAGCAACGGAGATAATGAACGTTGGGTATTACAGGTTCCATAAGTAAGGATTTTTAGAAAGATGAATAGTCCGGTATTTTTTAGGACTATTCATCTTTTTAATAACTTTTCAATGGCATGGTATTCATAAAGCCACCCCAAAACAAGTATGGAAGCTTGTTTCAGGGTGGAGGAAAGCATTATAATTTCCCGAGCATAATATCTGCCGTTTGCAGGGCGCCTTCTACCCAACCCTGGGCATCAGAATAGGCTTCGCCACAAATGAAAAGTGGACAGTCCTGGATGGGATGCACAATTTTGTCTCGTACCTCCCAGCTTTTTACGCCGATATTCCAGCTGTTCCATCCGCCGCCGAAGGGGTCTTCGCCCCAATCGCGGAAGGCAGCACTTTTTACTTCCGGCGTTGCATTAATATTGTGTACCTGACTCAACTGCCGCGATATTTCTTCTACCATTCTTACAGGCGCTTCATAATCCGTCCATTTCTGATTAAGGTCATATTTTCCGGTAGCTGCTTTTATGGGGAGGTTATCATCTGCACCACGGAAAGCATCCGTGATTGTTTTTGATCTACCCAGTCTCCATGCGAGGCTGCGCTTGGGTCTGAGTCCATCCCAGAAACCGGTGTTGTTGCCATCGTCATAGCTGCCGAGCAGCATCGCCTTTCCTGCTGTAGGCGGGGTGCCATCATCTTTGGGCCAGTAGTAGGTTTGTCGTACGGGTATGTCCGTTACCGTACGACCGGTTTCAATAGGCGGGGTGCCTTCTACTTTCGTCCACCAGGGTTCATCGTAGGTGGTAAAGAGCTTAAACAGTGGGCGACCGGTAACGCTGTTGATCAGCGCATTGATTTCCTGCAGCTTGGGGCTTTGTGGCGACAACAATTCCAGGGAACGGCGGGGCATGGCGAGGATCAGCTGACCGGCGGTGATGCTTTCATCGTTAAAAACGAGGTTGAAAACGTCGCCTTTCCAGTCGAAGCGTTCCAGTTTTTTATTCAGTGAAATGCTGCCACCCAATTCTTCAAAGAATTTTCCGAGTACAATGGGTACCTGTTGAAATCCATTTTTAAAGCCCATGTAATCCGGTGTGATACCAAAATCTGATAGAAACCAGGGGATGGCATCTGCGGCATTCCAGTTGACGAGGGTGGTATCGTAACCGCCTGCATCCAAACTAAACTGATAACCTTCCGGGCTAACTACGCGGTACAGCAGGTTCCAGAAGCCCCATTTATAAAGTGGCAGGCCCTCGAAGGTGGCCACCTTCACCATTTCACGGCGTTCTGCATCAGTAGCGGCGCCTATGCCGGGCACTATTTTTTCGATGGCATCTACGATAATGGTGCCAGGGCCTTTTCCATATTCTGTTTTAGAAAGCCGGTACGGAACTTTCGCAGGGTTGTTGGTGAAATCAGCGAGCCGTAGATGAACCCCGCGCAGGAAGGCGATGTTTTGGTTTTCATCTACCGGAAAATCAAATAATGTAATTTTCTCTGCGGGCGGTAATTGGTCGTTGAGCGCGGTGATCAGCGCCATGGCTCTTTCCTGGATATTCGCCAGTACCCGCATGCCGCCGAGTTCAGCTACCATGTTATCAATGCCGGGTGGTCGCACGGAAAGCAGGCGGCCACCGATATGCCCTGAACCTTCGTAGAGGGCAATTTTTTTGCTGTCTCCATATTTCTGTTTCAGTTTCCAGGCAGTATATACTCCGGAAACGCCACCGCCAATGATTGCGATGTCGACTTGCGCATTAGCCATAAAATGTGTGTTTTGGGTTTATAGGAAATTGTGGTGTTAGAAAATAGTGGGCATGTTAGCCGGTAGTGCGGTGTCGCCCGTTGTTGCCGTGTAAAGTGCTGCGCTGTGATGATGAAAAATATCCAGTGCCGGTTGCTGGAGGTAGTGCTGACTGATAGCAGCCAGACTTCCTGCCTGTGCTTTGCTGGTGGGCGCCTGCGGCGTATCCTGTGCAATGCGCATATCCAGTATGTAGGATGTTTTGTTGTGGAGCACATGCTCGATTCCTCTTTCCACGGCGGCTTTTACATCGGCAGGTGTTTTTACCTGTTCGCCGTTATCTACGCCAAATCCTTTCGCCAGGTTTACATAATCGATATAAGGGCGTTCCAGCCGCAGGTAGCCGGGGTCCATGGTGGAAGGGTGCCAGCCATATCCGGGAGCCGATCCATAGGCTGCTACCACCTGTTGCAGGCCTAGTTGTAACGTATGGTATTCCTGGTTATTGGTGATGATATAAAGAATGGGTAATTGTTCATGCGCGGCAGTCCACCATACCTGTGGATAGAAGAGGGCAGAGCCATCGCCTACGGCATTGATCACGAGCTGCGTAGTGATGCCTTGTGCGGCTTTTGCTTCGAGTTTGATGCCCAGTGATGCCGGCATAGACCAGCCCAGTGACCCACCGGCCACGCAGTAGTAGCTAACGGGTTTGGCGCCGGTAGTGCCTAGCGGAAGGTAGTATTGTAATGGCGCGCCGTCCGAAACGGCTTCGTGTACGTACACATATTTGTCGGTGAGTTGTCGTTGCTCAATGGCATCTTTCAGTGCTTTGGCTATAACTACCGTCCATATTTTTTCCTGCTGCATGGCCTGTTGCAAATAGGCATCCCAATTTTTTGCGCGGGTTAGGGCGAGGTCCTGCAGGGTAGCATTTCTTTCTACTGCATCCTGGGGCGGATTTGCTTTTACGTAGCTGTTGAGGATGGGCAGCGTGGCTTTTACATCGCCGAAGATGGCGGCTTCGCCATAATAGTTTTTGGCAATATCCCAGGTGTTGTTGGTGAGATAGATTTGTTGAAGGCTATCGGGGAACAGGGGGCCATCGGCGTATTTGAATACGGCAAGTTGTGCCTGTGCGCCAAAGCCAACGAGGAATGCCACATCATGATTTTTGAATACGCCCTGTATGGCTGCCTGGCTGCCGGGTAGCTCTCCCTGCCAGTGATAATCGTTGTTGGGGAAATTGGCAACGCTGCTGAAAGTTTGCAGCACTACGGGGGCGCCGATGAGGGTGGCCAGTTCCTGCAGCTCCGCCCATGCGTCGGCATAGCCCACCGCATCTCCGGCTACGATCACCGGATTTTGTGCAGCTGCGAGCAAACCGGCAGCCTGTTGAATCGTCGCATCATCGCCGGTAAAGTGCGGAGAGATGCGGGTTACGCCTTTTACTTTATCGTTGTCACCAATGGCTACCATGGTAAAGTCCCATGGAATAGATACAAACACAGGGCCATTAGGCGGCGCCATGGCTTCTTTAAAGGCACGTTGTAATACCAGTGGAATTTCAGCAGGTGTGCGTACTTCATGCGCCCATTTGGTGTACTGTTTGGCTAAGTCTACCAGGTTGGATGCCAGTAATGGTTCCTGGGTGACTAACTCATTTTGTTGTTGGGCGCAAAGGATCACCAGTGGCATTTCGGAGCGCCATGCGTTGAACAGGTTGCCGATGGTGTGGGCGATACCAGGAGTAATGTGTACTACCAGAACGCCGGGCTTGCCCGTCATCCGGGCCGATCCCATGGCGGCGCCGATCGCAATGTTTTCATGCAGGCATTCAATGTAGCGCACACCGTTGGCTTCGTAACTGGTGCCATCAATAATAGGAATTTCGTTGGTGCCGGGTACGCCAAAAATGTAATGAATACCGAGGTCTTTGAGGATGTCGAACACGTAATCCCGCGTCCAACGGGTTGGGCTGGATGGTAACTTTGTCATAAAGGGAACTGATTAGGGTGAGTGTTAATTACATAGTGATTAGTAACTTGTTATTTTGAGTAATGACGACTGTTATTTTGAGATTTATTTTAAAGGATAGTATCCGTTAAATGTAAGGGTTAGGAGTCCGATGTAATCGGTATTGCTAATATAGGGATGATTTCTAAAAGCAGCTAAAATTTTTTTGCAGACTGTAACATGAAGTGTCTTTTAAACGTTCAACGAAAAATGCGACCCTATGAAATTTATGTACTGTATGCTTGTAGCAGCATTGCCCGTTCTGGCCTGTAAGAAAGATAAAAATAAAGACAAGGCAAAAGCCTGTGGCATTGAAAACCCTGCTGTTAATATTCCCTGGTTAAAACATACGATAGACAGTTTCCTGGTGCTTAAGCAATTCGGAGAGGCGAGGGTGATTACCTACAATGGTCAGGATTATATTAACGTGCAACAGGCTACATTATCCTGTTGGGCTTGCGGTTTGTATACCTGTGATGGCCGGCGTTTAACCCATCCGGCAGACAGTGCGCTGTACGCTCAGATTTCCATGAATGGTTTTCCTAACTCAAAGGTGATTGCAAGATTTGGGTACTAGTATTTGCTACCAGGCTATTTCAAGTTGAACATCGCTGCTTTTCGCCCCTTCCAGGGATAGCAGTGCGGCCTTTGCTGGGAGTCCTCCGGCGAATCCTGTGAGGGCTCCTGAGGTGGCGATCACGCGGTGGCAGGGGAGGATAATGGAAATAGGATTTTTACCGTTGGCGGCGCCTACTGCACGCACCGCTTTTGGATTACCCAGCTGATGTGCTATTTGCAGGTAGCTACGGGTTTCTCCATAGGGGATGCCCGCCAATGCTGTCCATACTTCTCTTTGAAAGGCAGTGCCTATTGGGTCGAGTTTAACGGAAAAAGTCTGCCGTTTACCTGCAAAATATTCCTTAAGCTGCTGCTCCGTTTCCAGTAACACCGGATGCGTATCATTTTTAATATCGGCTGTTGCACGTACCCGTGCAGGGTGGTCGTTTTCCCACAATATTGCAGCGAGTCCTTTGTCGCTGCCAATCAGTGTAAGTTGTCCTACCGGCGAATCCATGTATTTATAAGCGTATGCCATTGCGTATCTGAATTGACAGCAAGTTATAACACTTTTCGCTTTTCTGACTTCCAGGGTTGTTAATTACCTTCCTGCAAAAGCAGCTGTCATTTCCAGCTACCCCTGCTAATAATGCCCGGTCATGCTTTCGCAGGAAGGGTTATTCATTAATAAATGTAGGCAAACACCGTACTGCTAATGTTTACGTTGAAGGTAGCACTCCCGGTGGAAGTGGTAACAGATTGTGAGCCAAAAACAAAAGTGCGTGTACCGGGTGCAGAGGCGTACATGTTGACCGTATAATTTCCGGCCGTCAACGGACCGTAAGAAGAACCACTATTGGGGTTCAGATAGGCGCTTACGTTAGTAGGTCCGTACAGGTAGATAGCACCCATATCAGACGTGCCGTTACTCACGTTCAGGCCAATACTAAAAAATTGGGAGCTGCTCTTTTCCGCATGGAGGATTTTCAAGGGTATTACAGCGATAGCGCAAATGATCAGGAAACAAAATAGTTTTTTCATAACAGTACTTGTTTGATTTGAGGTAGCTGCCAATGGCAGAGGGTTACAGAATTCATGACAATATAATGCCCGGTTACCACAAATGCAATAAGGATTATTGTGTGATAAATTTTAATCATCTACTATTGCATTATCCGGAGGGATTTACCTAAATTAAAGCCTTATTTAAAAAATTATGATGCGCCACTTATTCAGACTATGCCTGTTACTTTTCATTTGTTTGCCTGCAATGGCACAAAAGTCAGCGAACGAATTACATTATACCAGCAGCCAGCGGCAGTTAATTACTGTGTATAAAGGCACCATTTTCGTGAATGGTAATAAAGCTTTTATTTTCCATGAAGATATTATCAACTATCCCAGCAGACGCAACAAGCTGGTGGAAAATGGTTCCTCCGTTTTCCTGTTTTTGGAGGTGAATGGCAGTCCGAAAAAGAACCGGATGTATGTATTCAAAATAGATCACTCACTGGCAGATTCTGTGTTAAATACCATCAGCTCTGATGTGAAAGATTATGACCGCGACGGTGATCTGGAATTTGGCGGCAGCGATATAACACAAACTTATCCCGCTGCGGATTCCATGTATTACGTGCCGTCAAAGTTTTATGAGATAAAGAAGGGTAAGATTACTTTTGATGAAGAACTGACTACCACTACCGACAAAAAAGTAAATGGCATCTATCTCGAAAATCCATACGACGGTAACGGAAACCTGAAAGTGATACCGAAGTCCAAGAAGCGAAACTAAAGTTTCACTTCTCCCGAAAAATAATAATATAAACAGGCTTTGGGTATACGTACGCAAAGCCTGTAGTATTTTAGGATCACCTGTTTACAGCTATGCCCAGGCGGTTTCTTTATTGTACTTTGCTTTGTAATCCAGGGGAGACAGACCCGTAATTTTTTTGAAGATTTCCCTGAATGCTTTATCATCTGAATAGCCCACTTCCATCATCACCTCAAAAATGCTTTTCCGGCCTTTTTCCAGGGTGCTTTTTGCTACTTCTACTTTCACGCGTTGCAGGTATTCTACCGGTGTGTTACCGGTGGCCTTGATAAAACGTCTGTCGAAATTTCGCCGGCTGGTAGCCAGTTTCGAGGCCAGTTCCTCAAAGGAGATTTTTTCCTGCAGGTTTTCTTCAATATAGGTTTGGGCCTGGGAAATCAATTCATCGCCATGGTTCTTTTGCATTTGAAAGATGTGGAACGGCGACTGAGACGACCTTTCAATATCAATCTGGAAAATTTTTGAACAGTAAATAGCGGTCTCTCTGTCGAAATACCGGGCTACCAAAAAGAGGATCAGGTTCAAAAACGAGTACCCGCCACCGTTAGTATATATTCCCCTTTCGGAAGTGATCAGTTTTTCGGGTTGTAGATTAACATGTGGAAACAGCCGCTGGAAATCGGCCGACAAGTTCCAGTGCGTGGAACAACTTTTGCCATCCAGCAAGCCCGTAGCTGCCAGTAAAAAAGCACCGGAGCACATGCTGGCCACTTCTGCACCTCCTTTGTATTGTGCGGTAATCCAGTTAATAAGCGCGGCATTATTTTCCACCAGGTCAGCATCATAGGAAACAGAAGGGATGATCAGCAGATCGGTTTTTTTGATCTCGTTTAACGATACCGGATAAATAGAAAAGAAGCCGTGATCTAATTTCAGCTCAGCTACGTAACCGGCTATACGTATTTCCATCATGGAAGGGTGACCCATCTTTTGCCAAAATGAGTTTGCTCCGCTCAGGATTTCAAATGAACCTGTGATGCTGCTGAGATTAACATCCCCTTCCGGAACAATGATGGTAACTTGTTTCATCGATGATCTTTTGGTAAAGATACTTATTTGGATGGTTTTGTAACGGGCACTTCCAATAAGTGGTGTGGGACCTGCCAGGAGAGGTTTTAGGCGGCTGGGAACCCTGATAAAGTGTATCTTCGCCCAGACATAGGAGGTAATTGTAAAACCGCTCCGAAATGTTGAATGAGTAGCACATGATAACTGCAGGAATGTATATAAGCGCCACGGCGTTGTTGGATGACAGCTTTTTTGAGCAGGCGATATTGGTTATCGCCGAATGCAATGAAAAAGGAGCCATGGGCTTTGTGATCAATAAAGTCTTTCCCCGCAGGTTCAATGAACTGGAAGAGTTTAAACACAGTATTCCGTTTCCGCTATATGAGGGCGGTCCGGTAGATCAGGAACATCTCTATTTTGTGCATCGGCGGCCCGACCTTATCGGCGGCGGCGTATTGGTGGCAGATGACCTTTACCTGGGAGGCGATTTTAAGGCGGCGGTTACGCAACTGAATAACAAGACAATATCAGTGGATGATATCCGGTTGTTTATTGGCTATTGTGGCTGGGATGCGCAGGAGCTGGAAGCGGAAATAGCGGAGGGCAGTTGGGAAGTTTTGGCGCATGAGAAACTGTTTGAAAAAAATGGCCCGCCGTCTATTTAGTACATCGCCGGCGGGTGTAGTCTTGGACGCATCACACATAAATTTTTCCTTCCATGACAATGGCAGCCGAGCCACTCACCCAGATGCCATCATCCACTACCTTTACGCGAATAGTAGACGGATGTTCCACATATTCCCCTTGCAGGATCAGGAAATCCTGATCTTTTCTGATATGGCCAAGCATGGCCAGATATCCTGCCAGAGGGCCGGCAGCAGTGCCGGTAGCCGGATCCTCATCAATGCCTATTCCCGGATTAAAAAATCTTGTCTCCGCCAGGTATTTTTCATGGGCGGTATTTGTTGTAAACAAATAGTATCCTTCAAAGCTAAATTTTTCCGAGATTTCTTTCAACAAAGATTTATGTGAAATTGCTTTTTTAAGCGCGATCGCATCTTTTACCGGCACCATTAAATGTGGCACTTCTGTTTGTACAATATGGATGGACCAGTCATGCAGCGAAAGCTCATCGCTGCTCAATCCCACTGCACGGGAAATCAGATCCACCGGCACGGTGCCGGTTATTTCGGCGGGCCTTTGCTTCATGGCCACAAAAGGTAATCCGTTTTCTTCGGTAATATGCAGCGGGATCTTTGTGTCACTGATGTACACATAGGGCTGCCCGTCCTGATTTTTGAAAATATCCCATTTTTTTAATAATGCCAGACAAACCGCTCCCAGCAGGTTATGGCCGGCGCCGGCTACTTCAAATTTTGCAGGCGTAAATGATCTTACTTTAAAGGCGTTTAACTCCGTGGAGTAATGTACAAATGAGGTTTCTGAGTAGCCAAATTCCCGGGAAATATCGTGGTATTGTTTCAGCGTAAGCTCGTTGTTAATATGCACTACGGAAAGCTGGTTGCCTTTATATCGCTGATCGGTGAATACGTCTAATACGTAGTAATCAAGTTGGGTCATTTTTCTTTTTGATTTGCGGATAAGTAATGGTTCAAAATTAGCCCCCAATAAGGTGCTGGATCTTCTGAAATTTTCAAGGTTTAATAATATACTACGGTCTTCAACAATACTTACAAAAAGCGCCCTGCTACTGCAACGGCAGTGCCAGGGCGCTTTTTGTAAAGTAGTCCGGCCACTTTAGTTAGACGGACTGAAATTATAGCGAATCGTCACACCATAGGTGCTCGGATCACCCAGTACGGCGGCATATTGTCCTGCGTTGCCTGCCGCCACAAGTAATTGTTCGAAATAATTTTTATTGAAGATATTACGTCCCCATATAAACAGTGATACACCTTTTACGGCGCGGAACCCGATCCTGCCGTTCAACAGCACATAGCCGTCAACGTTAAGGAACGGAGAAGGGGATGGGCTGGAAGAAAATTCAGAGCGATAGTATCCGTCCAGTGCGAGGAAGTATCTTCCGCCCTGTGACAGGAATTTTCCACCGGTAGATATTTCTCCGCCGAGAGAAGCCGTCCATTTGGAAATGCCGGGTAGTCTGCCTCCTGAAATATCCTTGAATGCGCTGGGACCTCCGGTTTCTTCCAGTGGTACGGGTGCATTTTTGAAGGACTTGTATTTACCATCCGTATAAGATACAGCGCCGAAGAGCGTGAATTGATTATTGAACCGGATATTACCATCCAGTTCTGCGCCACGTACCTGCACTTTTTCTGCATTGGCCAGGTAGCCGCGGTTTACGCCCAGTTCTGCAGTTTGTACCTGTGTCTGGAAATCCTTGATATCTGTATTATAAACAGAGAGGTTCAGTGTAGAGGAGGCAGATGGGGTTGTTTTGATCCCTACTTCATAGTGCTGCACGTATTCAGGTTTGATCTCTGCCAGTTCCAGCATAGGTTTGCCGTTGGCGGTGGGAAGTCCGCCCAGGTTAAGTCCTATTGGTTTATAGTTGGTAGAAAAGGTAGCGTAGGTATTGATGTTGTTATTGGGTTTAAAAGAAACGGTCAACTGACCGGTGAGATTTGTGTTATCGGTGTTGGCGTTAAATGCCTGATCTGTATACACGATCGCCTTCAATGCCAGCAGTGCTGGGTCGGTTGTTTGAAGACCGCCGTATGTTTTACGGTTGAAATCCAGTTTCTTTTCGTCGTAGTTATAGCGCAGTCCGGGGAGCACATGCAGCTTTTCAGTGATGGCCCAGTCCAGTTGTCCGAATACGGCGGCGCTAAGTGTTTTCAACCGTGAGGTCGTACGGATGCCGTAGCCATCGAGTAATCCCGGGGTTTTCCATAACTCGCTGGTAGTAGTTTGTGAGAAGCGCCATTGTGCATCACCGGATTCTTCGATGTGTACGGGGTCTGTTTTAAGATCCTGTCCAATTACAAATACACCGATCACGCCACTGAGTTTGGAAGAGAAATTACCGGCATACCGTACTTCCTGTGACCATTGCTGGTGTTTGGAGGTAGCTTGTGAGAGAGACAATACAGACAACCCGGTAAAGTCACGGTCGTTGGATGGATCCCAGTTCCAGTAGCGCCAGGCAGAAGTGGCCGTGAGGGTACCGCCGCCTATTTTCGCGTCGAGGTTCAGTGACAAACCGCCCTGGTCATTGCCGGAGCGCCACGCGGTATTATGATCAATGACCCGGTCGAAGGGGTTGCGGCTGGGGAGTTCGTAATTGAGGTCGGCGATGATATTGTCGAACTGCCGGTAAGCAGGTCGTTTTGTTTTTACCACACCGGCTACTACCTGTGCATAGCCATCCGGGCGCTGTTTGGCGGCATCTCCGATGAAAATAAGATTCACTTTGTCGGAGGGCGTGTACAGCAATTGTAACCTTCCGCCGATGTTGTTGATGTCATTGATATGTTTCTGAGTGGTCTCATTGTAAATGGTACCATCACGTTGAGTACCGGAGAAGGATACCTTGCCCGCCAGCTTCGGGGCAATGGGACCGTTGATCGATGCTTTTGCCTGAATATAGCCATAGTTGCCATAGC
>NZ_DATCVJ010000716.1:0-1550 GCF_036566945.1 Chitinophaga sp.
TGAGATCGTCAATTAACACCTTTCCGCTTTCTGTCAGATATTCGCCATAACCATTGACATCTACCGCATCCTTATAAATAGCGATAATTGCCTTTTCACCATTTACTGACCCATATTCACCACGGGCTAATTTTTCAAATCTAGAAAGTAAACCATCCAGCACTATTTCGGTAAGTTCGAGTGTTGTGATCCCACCTTTTGGCAAGCTAATAACAATGCAAGTGCTGCCTGTTTTACGTTGGTGACGAATTAATGCCGCTTTTAAAATACGACGACGATAAGTACCAATGATTGGATTATTCATGCTTAGTATCCATATGCTTTTTTAAGATAAAGCCGAGCAATTAACTCGTAACCACATTCTGCATAAAGACAGGCAGCTCTATATGCGGATTTGTCTTTGATGAATGTCATACGAAGTGCCTCACAGCCAAAGAAGCGACAACTCTTCCGTGAATACAAATGTCTTTTTGCTCGTCTGCTTCAAGCGTGAAACTTTGGTAATGGTGATTGTCAGAAATAATCTTTAAGGCACCACCCATCATTGGCTCTATTCGCTTAATGAAAAGGCAGCTATGGCCGAAAACATCACCCGTAAAAACATAGATGCCGGGTGTGAGAACGAGTCCCCCACAATCAACGAAAGCCACCACCTCACAAGGTTCGATAGTTGGCTGCATAGAGTCACCTTCCATCCTGCAGCTCTTAACGCGGTTTCCAAAATCATTAATATTGTCAGAGCCAAATAACATCTGAGGTGTTTTAATTGGCTTGTTAAAAGAAAGTGAAGTTTGCATTTTAATATCCTCAAGGTGAGTTTTGCCCCACCAGTTAAGGTGTCATTTGATTTTTTTATTTAACTAAATGCTTTTTTTGTTTTGTCTGATATATAGGTTATCGATTTTTTAATGTATTCCATCGCTCCAGGGTATCTTAAAATCGCAGAGTTTTCTTTAATATTGATATTTTCAATATCACCAATTATTGAAACTAGATAAAACTTCTCGGAGATTTTTGCATATAGTTCGAAATGGAAATGCGGCATGTTTTCAACATTTGTATGCAAAGCGTATTCGATTTTCATGTTGAGCACGGAAAACATGTAAGGAAAACAGTTTGCAATTATATCCAGTAACTCACCCTGAATATCGGAACTGGAAGAGAATGTATGAATTTTAGAGGTGGTGGTTCCATCGTCTTTAACGATGGTATATTCATCCCCTTCATCGAGGAAGAGAGTTTGTAACCAATAACGTTGGGTTTTATCAATCGCTTTCATCTCACAGGCTCCGTTTATTGCCGATGAAATGAGAATACTTAAGTATTAATTAAAGGTCAATGGTATTAATACAAAAAGAATAATAGTTTTCTTATGTGTCTGTAATTCAAGATTATTTTAGTAATAAAAAAAGCCGACACAGTGGACGGCTTGTTACTTTATGATTGCTTATCAGAATATCGTTGATACCCAAAACAGTCTTCCTAAGACTTCGAGACTATCCATATCAACCTCTTCATCAGGGTATTCCTCAGAGTTGTAGCTTCTGATC
>NZ_DATCVJ010000717.1:0-3528 GCF_036566945.1 Chitinophaga sp.
ATAATCGTTGGGTGAAATGCCGGCGTAGAAATAGTAGTTATTGATCCAGGTAGTTGGTTTATTGCGAACAATTTCCCAGCCCAGGTTCACCACTTCATCTATTTTGGCTTTGATGGTATAGTAGCTCTGAGAGGAAAGCCAGGTGCTTTCTTCGCGGGTGATTTGCTCGAATCTTTCCAGTCTGGCAGTATCGTTTTCCTCGCGGATATTACGCAGACAGTATTCTTTTTGTCTGAAATATTGTTCAGTGATTTCCACTATCTGCTGGTCTTTGCCGGTGCTGTCGAGTTGTTGCGCCAGTTTACGTTTCTTTTCTTCCAGCTGATATTTTTCGTCGGTAACATCGTCGGTGCTGATCAATTCCAGGCGGCCGCTGATATAGTCGAGATCAGATTGTATGTCCTGCACGGTCGCTGCCAGTTCGTACTGCTGGCTGTTTTTGAACGACTTCATTTTTTCTGTGGCCTGTATGCGGAGCTGCCGGATATCGTCCTGCAGTTTGCCCATATTGATTTGTCGTACCAATGGATTGAACACTTCGGAAAACTCCTGTTCATTCATTAGCAACACCGCTTTCACGGAGAGGTCCCTGCTTTCGCTGATCTGTAAAGTGATTTCCACATCGGAACCTTTTACGAGGTCGGTGATGAGGTCTATGCTTTTGATTTCAATCATGCCCAGTGGCACACAGCTGCCGGGGATGGCGTAACGGCTGCCTTCTACTACGTTGATGAGTAAACTATCCTGTCCGCTGCGCAGAATGGTTTTCATCACTTCTTTGATAATCGTTTTTCGCAGGGGGAGGATCGCATTTTTTTCAAAGATGAGTTCCAGTTTGGTGGTATTATTTTCCGGGTCATCTATTTCTATGCAGATGTCGTTGGGCAGCGGTTGCCCGTGGATATTGAATTTCCCTTGTGTGATAGCGATAACGGGTGTTTGTGCAGCCACTTCGTTGTGGGCAGCATCAAATACCAGGATGTTGAAAACGTTGTTGCTGTTTTCCGCCAGCAGCAGCATTTCAGAAATGCGTTCCTGCAGGGGTTTGATACCACTGTCGTACCCGCCATCCGCCCGCACGATGCGATAGCTGAGTCCTGTTACAGCACCTGTCACAATCGCGGTGAAATATTCTTCTTTGTCGGCGGTATTTTTCTGATAGGCTGTTTTGAAATGGATATTTAATTCACCGGCAACGGCAGATTTGTTTTGAGGCGATGCAGGCGCCGAAACGGAGCGGGTGCCTGCATACCATGCCGCACCCACTGCTACGGCCGTAGTGGGATCTACGCTGCAGTTTACGGCGATACCCAGTTGCGCCGCCACCAGTTGTTTCACCAGTGGAATATAGGTGCTGCCACCAATCATGACCACTTCCATGATATCGGCGGCGCTGAGGTTGTTGCGCACCAGTATTTTTTTCACGAGGTCTACAGAATATTGTATGCTGTCGTAGATCACGGATTCAAACTGATCCCGGGTGATGGTGAGATAAATATCCTGCTCATTGATTTCGAATTCTATTTCTGCGGCGGTGCTGTTGGTGAGTTGTACTTTCACCTCTTCCGCTTTTTTCAGCAGAATATGATAGAGGGTATTGTATTTTCCGCGGGCGCTGCGCAGCTCTGTGAGCAGGTCCGGGTAATGTCCCTGTAGTTGTAATTGCGGCACTACCAGTTTTTCGATAATGGCAATGTCGAAGTCTACGCCGCCGAGGTAGTTGTCGCCTTCATGATCTGTGACGCGCATTTCGCCGTCGATGATTTTTACCAGTGCCACATCGAAGGTACCGCCGCCCAGGTCATACACCAGCCATTGTCCCTGCAGGGTGTTGGCATTGGTTTGTTTGTTGGCGAAAGCGAGACTGGCAGCAATGGGTTCCTGTAACAGTTGAACTTCGCTGAAACCAGCGTCATTACCTGCTTTTTTGGTGGCGTTGGATTGGATGGTATCAAAAGATGCCGGGATGGTAATCACCACGGCGTCCGGTTTTTCGCCGGTATATATAAAGTTTTTGAGTTCGCGGAGAACCATGGCGGATAGTTCCACCGGTGTTTTAAAGTCGCTGGTATTGGGCACAAAAAAAGATTCCGAGGTACCCATTTTTCTTTTGAAAGATGAAAACACATTTTCCGGATCTTTCTCTATCAGCTCTCTGGCTTTATCGCCCACAATGATCCTGTCTTTCCGAAACGCCACCACAGAAGGCAATGTTTCTTTCTGACCGAAAGGATTCTTGAATATTTCTACGGTGCCGTTCTGGAATTTGCCGATCAGGGAGTTGGTCGTACCCAGATCAATGCCGAAATTAATTTGGTTGCTCATAGGTTTATTTTGCTGCAGCGATGACTACCCCTTTTTGTAAAATGGATTTTTGTCCGCCTGCGGTATAGTATACAACTGGTTTAATCACATTCACGATTTCCATTTCCGGCGCCATATCACCGGTAATGCTGGCCTCATAATCTATTCTTGTTTCATGATAGGTTTCTCCCAATGGGTTCAGGATGGTATAGCCGGCTTCTTCGAAGTGCTGCTTGATACGGTCTACATTGCGCTGCAGGGAAGACAGCTCCGGTTTGGCAGTTGTTTTCTTATCCAGTTCAAACACCTGGTTAATGATCCGGATGTGAAGGGTTAATAGTGGGTCCATTCGGTATATTGTGTTGGAAGCAAATATATTGATTTGAAGCGATGTTTTGTCTTTCTCAGGATTATACTGATTATAATGATTCTGATGATTTTTTTCTTACTTAGATTTATACCGATTTTGTTTTGAAAGATCAGCAGAACAGTAGCGAATATTTGCCGTAACCTGGAATCGGCTATTTTTTGTCCTACCGGGATGAATAACCCTCGATAGTCCCTCAAATTTCAAAAAAAATCATCGGAATCATTATAATCAGTATAATCCTGAGAAAGACAAAAATTCGCATCCATCCCACAAATTTTGTTTTTCCGGAATTAGATATTATCTTAAAGCTATTCCGTATTCCACATTAAACATACCCAGACGTTATGAAAACTCGGTTGTTACTCATCTTTAGCCTGCTCTTCTCTCTATTTCTGCAATCGAATGCACAATCGCCTTTACCGGCCATTGGCATCTGTGCATCTTTTTCGAATGATAGTTTGGCTGCCAGCAGCGGTTTTACGTATCTGGAAGAAACCGTACGCAAAATTCTGTCGCCATCCCTGAGCGAGGCGCAGTTCCGCGAGCAGCTGCATGCCCTGCGTAGCAGCCGTTGTAAAGTACAGAGCTGTAATGTATTTGTGCCGGGATATATAAAACTTACCGGTAACGAAGTAAATGAAGCCCGGGTACTGGGCTATGTGGACTCTGTGATGCAGCGCGCTAAAATAGCAGGGGTGAAGCTCATTGTGTTGGGGAGTGGTGAAGCCCGTAAAATACCGGAAGGAGCGGACCGTGAGCAGGTAGTGCAGCAATTCATTTTGCTGGGACGTAAAATGGCGGTCATTGCTGCAAAATATGACTGCGTCATTGCCATGGAAAACCTGAATAAAACA
>NZ_DATCVJ010000718.1:0-2997 GCF_036566945.1 Chitinophaga sp.
CCAGTTCCGTTAACCCACAAAATCATGAAAACATGGTCATCAAAATCAGTATAATCAGTATAATCCTGGGAAAGACAAATACCGACGTACTTTTGACGTAGCCCTAAATTTTGTTACCCAAACAACAAGCTGCAAATTTACGCCACCAGATAAAAATATTCCGCGTTGATCCATGACCCTTATTTGTTCACCTTTATTAATTGTAAATTCCATGAAAGAAAAACTGTTTACCATGAGCGTAGGTTCGTTCCTGTTAATAGCTGCCATTATCTCCTCCTGTACAAAAGAGGCTAAAAAAACGGATACCCTGCAACCGTTAAATGCCAAACCGGCTGCCGCCGCCGTGCAGGCCGCCGCTGCATCCTATCAGTTGATCTGGTCTGATGAATTCGACGGCAGCAGTGTTAATACCTCAAAATGGTCATTTGAAACAGGTCCCGGGGTTAATAATGAAAAACAATATTACCAGTCGTCCAATGCGAGTGTCAGCAACGGCAATTTGGTGATTACTGCGAAAAAGCAGTCCGTTAATGGCTGGCCATATACCTCTGCCCGTATGAATACTGCCGGTCATTTTACTACGCAGTATGGTCGTATTGAAGCGCGTATTAAGCTGGCTTCCGGACAAGGGTTGTGGCCGGCCTTCTGGATGCTGGGGAATAACATTGGGTCGGTAGGCTGGCCCAAATGTGGTGAGATAGATATTATGGAGCAGGTAAATACCAGCAACACCATTTATGGTACTATTCACTGGGATGCCAACGGACATGTTTCCTACGGAGGCAATACCAGTACCACTATCACAGATTATCACGTGTATGCGGTAGAGTGGGATGCCAGTGCTATCCGCTGGTACTTAGATGGGAACCAGTTTGCTACCGCTAATATTCTGAATAATATTAACAGCACCGAAGAGTTCCATAACCCCTTTTTTATTATCCTGAATATGGCTGTGGGGGGCGATTTTCCCGGACAAACCATTGATGAAAGTAAGTTGCCCGCCAATATGTATGTAGATTATGTAAGGGTATATTCTATTACCAATGGTGGCGGTACGGCGCCTGTTGGCAGTACCATTACCCTGAAAGGGTTTAATAATGCTTATGTCAGCGGGGAAAACGGCACGCAGGCCATGACCTGTACCCGGGCTACTGCCCAGGCATGGGAGCAATTTGCCGTAGAAGATGCCGGCGGCGGCAAAGTAGCACTGAAGAGTCAGGGCAAGTATGTGTCGTCCGAAAACGGTGTGAACCCCATTACGTGCAACCGTACTACTGTGGGGGACTGGGAAAAATTTGACTGGATTGTTAATACAGATGGTTCCATTGCGCTACGGGGTAATAATGGCAAATACGTTTCCTGTGAAAACGGCACACAGGCTATGACCTGTAATCGTGCTACCGTTTCCGGCTGGGAAGCATTCAGGTATTAATATTATTTTAGGGTGATGGATCGGGCCGGCTGTGTTTACAGGCGGCCCTTTTTACAGGTATCGCCACACATCGGGCGTAGCAGGTTGAAATTCTTTGCAGTACCAGGTTTCCTGGGTAAGGTTGATCTTTTCGCGGTAAAGATCCTGAAGGGCCATAAAGTCAGACTTATTAGTTATTTGAAGGACCTGTGTTTTGACGTTTTTGTAACAGCTCATGCCTCCGAAAGCACTGTTCCCACCAGGACTGTAATGAGCAAAGGCACAGTCAAAGCAGCATAACAGCATTACATTTTCCGGCAGGTCTCTTTTTAGAAATGGTAGTATTCCTTCCATTAAAAAATCTGGATTTTTGTCCGGATAATCAAGCCTGTTATACTCATCTATTTGCAAGGAGAGCTGGTCATAAGCGTTTATTTTTCCGTTTTCCAACAACAGCCGGAACGAGAGCGTAGCCATTTTTTCTTCCTGAAATTGCCGTATTCGTATCGGTATGGATATCTCCAACGTACAGTTGGTAAGGCATCCCCATTGATCGAGCGTGATTCCCGGGCCAACATAGTCAGTCTCATTTACTAAAGAGAGTAAATCAAAATCATGGCCGGTAAATGTGATGCCGCGGAGCGTGAACTGCATGATTTTACCATCCGTTTCGAAATGTGTTATTACTATTCCGGCATTGTCGGTATAGATAGTAGGGAAAACCATATTGGTGTTTTAGATGATCAATATAATGATTAAACGGTTCTTCCAAAAATCAATCGCATGCATAATAAGTTGATTGATTAATAAAAATGAATATATATTTGCGGCGTCGTTAAATATATATCTGTCGTCGATGCATTTGCCAGTTTTGAAAAACCTGCGTGCCTTTGTATTGGTCTGTCTTCTGTTTCCTGTAGTATTAAAAGCGCAGGAGGGAATGCCTGCTACGGTGCGCCCCTGTGGCTCAGATGCCTTACAGGAGTTATGGCGGAAAGATGCCTCTTACCTGGAACGTGAACGGGCTATTAATAAAGCCATCTTACAAAAACAATATATCCGCGTACCCGGAGCTGCTGTAAAACCTCCGGGACTGGTAGTGCTACCAGTGGTATTTCACATTATTAATGAGGATCCCAACGCATACACGGATGCAGCTATACAGGCGGCCCTACAGGAATTAAACGATGCATATGCCGCTACTGGCGCATTTTCCGGCGCGCGGACAGATACAAAGATTCAGTTTTGTCTTGCTAAAACAGCTCCGGATGGTAGTAAAACAACGGGCATTGTAAGGACTCATTCTTATTTATCAGACTTTGATAATGAAATGGAAGGAGGGGACCTTGTCGCCCTGGGTAAGTGGGACCCTGCCCGTTATATCAATATATGGGTGGTGACGGATATCAAGTCGGAATACATGCAGGA
Organism: Chitinophaga sp.; assembly: GCF_036566945.1. Classification (GTDB taxonomy): domain Bacteria; phylum Bacteroidota; class Bacteroidia; order Chitinophagales; family Chitinophagaceae; genus Chitinophaga. The sequence continues at coordinate 2,840 of NZ_DATCVJ010000718.1, forward strand.
TTTTGAATGTGGCACCTGGACCCGACTGAAGATGGGCGGCTATGCCGGCGCTGGTGGGGACATCGTAGTAGCAGGAGTGGGTGTGGGTTTACTGGCCCATGAAATGGGGCACTATCTCAATCTCGCTCATACTTTTGCGAACCGGGATTGTAAGAATA
>NZ_DATCVJ010000719.1:0-3445 GCF_036566945.1 Chitinophaga sp.
AACCGCTGCAACGCACTATCAGTGCAGCCATGTCGGTGGTTTCTCCGGAAGTAATACCATATTTCAACAAGCAGTACAACTTTGCGTCGAGGTATGAAAAAATGAAACTGATATGGGCCAGTGGTAAGCCACAGCAGGCGCTTAAATATATCAGCCAGTACCTGACAGAGAATGAAGTAAATTACTATACCAATTTTCCTGCGGCCGGTTACAAGACCAATTTTGATATGAACGGGGAGCTGGATAGCATGAATGATCCGTTGAACCGTTTGCTGGCAGTAGATTATAAAACTTTCCTGGTAGATAATAACCTGGTGAAGGTAGACAGGGCAACGATGTCTGTGAGCATTGAAGGAAGGGAACCCATGCTGGATCACCGCCTGGTTGAATTTCTGGCGAAGGTACCTGCTTCATTGAAAGTAAAAGATGGGATCAATAAGTATATCCTTAAAACAATTGTACATAAATATATTCCCAAACCGCTGATGGAACGCCCCAAACGTCCATTCATTGCACCTTTGCAGGAATGGTTCCGGGACGAATTGAAAGAACAGATGCAGTATTATTTGTCTGGCCCAAGGTTGGCAAAATCTGGTCTGTTTAATGTTGCTCATGTAGAAGAATTACTGGGAATTTATTTATCCGGAGGTAAAGTCAGCCACCAGAAATTGTGGAACATATTGGTATTCCAGTTATGGTACAGCCGCTGGATAGAAAAATTATAGCATGGACAAGATAAATGGTAAAATACGCGTACTTGAAACGATCCGCCAGGGAAAAATTGGCGGGGGAGAGAGTCATGTGTTAGACCTGGTAGCCTCACTGGATAAATCAACATTTGAACCTATCGTACTTTCGTTTACAGATGGACCAATGATAAGTGCATTGCAACGTTTGAACGTTCCTGCTTTTGTTATCGACAGTGAAAAAGCATTTGACATCAGTGTATGGAGAAAAGTGAAGAAGTTGATAAGCGAACAGCGTATTGATATTGTGCATGTACACGGCACCCGGGCAAACACGAATGTATTGTGGGCCGCGCGTAATCTTGGTTTGCCGGTGGTATACACCATTCATGGATGGTCGTTTCATGATGGCCTGCATCCACTGTCCAGACGTTTACGCATCGCCGCCGAAAAGTTTATTACCCGTAAAACACAGGTGAATATCTGTGTTTCGGAATCCAACCGGCAAACAGGTATCAAGGCGTTTAACGGATTTAGTGGTATTGTGGTAAGGAATGGAGTGAACCTGCAAAAGTTTAATCCCGATGCTGTTTACCCCAACCTGCGCGCAGAGTATAATATTCCGGCAGATAAGATGCTGATTTGCTATATAGCCCGTATGACCTATCAGAAAGATCCGGTGAGCATGGTAAAGGCATTTGCCACCGCGCTTAAAAGCGTGCCCGGCTTACAGTTATTAATGATAGGGGATGGAGAGCTGAAAACAGATGCTATGACTGCGGCCATGGCACTGGGAGTAGAGGAACAGGTCATATTTGACGGCTTCCGGCAGGATGTTCCTGCGGTATTACAGGCAGCAGATATTTACTGTCTCCCTTCTTTATGGGAAGGCTTTCCAATTGGAGTGCTGGAAGCAATGGCAATGGGGAAAGCCGTTATTGCCAGCGATGTAGATGGCACAAAGGAAGCAGTAACGAATGGTGAAAATGGGTTACTCGTACCGGCAGGTAATCCGGACGAACTGGCAGCAGCGATTGTTAAATTAGCTACAGACCATGCACTGCGATTACAGTTACAGCAAAATGCGAAAGCTGCGATTGTAGCGCATTTCAATGTAGCAGGCATGACAGAAAAGATTTCAGCTGTTTACCTGCAGCTTTGTAAATAATAATACTTTATCAATTTCAATATGACAAAGACCGCGATCACCTACGAATATAACCGCATCACCGATATCAAGCGGCTGAATTTTATTACAGATAGTCTGAAGAAAAATATTCCAGACGGAGGCCGTGTATTGGATGTAGGATGTGGTAATGGCGTTATCAGTCGCCACCTCGGACAGTTTGGCTATGAAGTATTAGGGATAGATATCAGTGAGAAAACCATTGCAGTAGCCAATCAGCGCAATACGTATCCAAATGTTAAGTTTGCGGCGATCAGTGCGGAGGAGCTGACTGCACAAGGCGAAACATACGATGCTGTAATATGCAGTGAAGTGCTGGAACACCTGGACCATCCGCATCTTCTATTACACACTATCCACGCTTCTTTAAAAGATGAAGGGTTATTGGTAGTAACGGTACCTAATGGTAACGGTCCGAGAGAATTGTGTGTGACCCGCCCAATGCTCAAGGCACGGAACAACCCCGCCTTGTGGACTTCTATCAATAAAGTAAAGAGTGTATTAGGATTCAAAGGTACGACTGCGCAATCACAGGCAGATAATCTTGATCACGTACAGTTCTTTACACGCAAGGATTTGCAGCAACTTGCCCAGATCAGCAACTTTAAAATTGTACAGTTTGCAAAGACCAATTTTGTGGAAGATGTATTTCCATTTTCTCTGGTTACAAAAAGAGTTAAATTCCTTCAAACACTGGATTGCCAGGTAGCGGAATTGCTCCCGTATAATTTTACGGGCGGCTTTAATACGCTGTGGCGGAAAAGTATAAACTGAGCGAAAAAATAGTCATAAAAAAAGGTTGATTCATTCGTGAATCAACCTTTTTTTTATGATAAATGCCCGGCGGCACTGTCAATTTTATTCAGTAAGTCGGGCGTTTTTTCGAGGTCAAATTTCCGGGCCAGCAGCTGTCCCGACCGGATAATTTTGTCAAAATCGCCTGGGACAAATGTTTTAGGATGTGCTTTTCCTTCAGACCAATCGATATAACGGAGGTAGTTATTTTCTACACTGTCTTTGAAAGGGCCATTCATAATAATGGTCTGGAAAATAAATTCATCGCCTCCCCAGGTACGCTTATAAAATCTTTTCAATTCAGGATGAGCATTTATATATGCCAGACACCATGCAGCACATTCCTGTGTAAGGCTCCACCATAGGGAGCCGCCATATACTTCCAGTGCAAGAGGATGCTTCCTGGCAGGCAGTATTTTGTTTAACAATGCGGCAATTCTATACTTACCCGGCAACCGGAGATCTTCAAAATGGAAGGACGTTATTTTGGACATTACCCGCTGAAGTGCAGCCTCCGGCAATATATCCAGAAATTGCTTGCCGCGATTGGTGGCAAAAAAATGATGTAGCTGATGCACATTTACCAGTGGATAATCCTGAGCACTGATGAGATGAATAAAGTCATATTGATAACCTGAATCCACAATAGACGCGATGCCGTTTAATGCAGCCTGGATAGTACCATACCCCGCCCAGGTGACATTTACTCTTTTTTCAATAAAAAATACCTGTGGTATATTCATGGCTGTCTGCCATTCATTGATATCAGATTTAGCAT
>NZ_DATCVJ010000720.1:0-2547 GCF_036566945.1 Chitinophaga sp.
GGTAGTAAACAGTATGATAACCGCCCGGTGGAACAAGCCGTGGAGGCTCCTGCCGTTGTAGCCCCTGTTGTAGCAGTAGCCGCTCCCGTTACACCTGATCGCAACGTGGTAGATTATGCCGATAAAACAATAGACAGTTCACCTGAGAATATTCCCTGGCAAACGACCAATCCGGGGAGCAGCGTTACTGCTTCCACATCTTCCAATAACAATACCACTATACCTGTACATACCAGTCAGGCAGCTTATAGCAGTCCTGAGGTGGTGAGCTGGCAACCCTCTGGTAGTATGCCTGCTTCATTTAAAGGGGGTGGCAGTTATGCGCTGGTAAAAGACAGTGCAGTGAAAGCCCTGGAGTCGCTCTGGAAAGTACCGGGATTTATTTACTACGACCTGAATTCCTATGTACCGCAGGATCAGGAATGGCGTAAGCTGGATTCTATTTTCCAGATATGGAAGGCCAACCCTCACCGGATCATCCTGGTGAACGGGCATACAGATATTATTGGTACAGAAAGATACAACCTGTCGCTTTCCAAGAACCGTGCAGTATATATACAGGAATGCCTGTTAAGCCGGGGAGTGGATGCAGATAAAATAAAGATTAACTACTTCGGCTCTACCAGGCCGGTGTGGATAGCGAAACAATATAGTCTGGATAACGACAGAGACATCTTCATAGAGTTACAGGGGGTGAACAGAAGGTGCGAGATCAAAATTCAATAAAGTATTTATCGGTTATTTTTTGCGTATATCAAACTAATACAAATGAACAAAATTTCTTCACTAATGCTTTTACTGGCGGTAGGCTCACAGGCCTTCGCACAGGAAATGCCTGTTGTGTTTAACAAGAGTTTTAGTGCTCCCAAAAACCAGTATAAGAAACTGGCTATTGCGGAGAACAACTCGATTGTTGCTATCGGCGGCGGAACAGATAATGGATGTATCACTAAATTATCTGCCACAGGAAACCTTATTTATAATGCTAAACTGAATAAAGGCGGACTGGTAGCTTACCAGGATCTGCTTTTATTACCTAAAAGTGAACTGGTGGCAGTGGGTGGCGGTACTATTGCTTATGGCAATGCCCGTATTACCAAACTGTCTGCTACCGGAGAAGTAGTATTCGACAAGAGCATTGGCAATGGTCAGGGGGGTTATTTCACTAAGATCATTACCGATCGTCATGGTAATTATATTACCGTTGGCGTGGATGGCAGTAAGCCTGCCCAGGCGCGTATCACCAAAATGAGCGCGGATGGTAAAGTTGAATTTGACAAAGGCTTTGGTGCACACAATGTATTTACCAATGTGCTGATTGATGAAGATGAAAACATTGTTGCTGTAGGTGGCGACGTGGGTGATGGACAGGGCAAGGCTTACATGGTAAAGGTAGATGGTAAGGGAGAAAAGCAATTTGAGCTTTCTTTCGGTAAACCAGGTGCTACTTTCGAAAAAATGTTATTACTGGAAGATGGCTCCGTACTGGCTATGGGCGGTGGTGCTTATGGTACCGGCAACGCCAGTCGCATCGCGAAAGTGAATGCGGAAGGTCAGATCGTATTTGACAAGGAGTACAGTACTGTTGACGGTAAATTTAATGCGATCAAAGTAAATGACCTCGGTCAGATCTTTGCCTGCGCAGAAGAAAAAGATAAAGGCCGTATTGTTAAACTGCGTCCTGATGGAACGGAATTGTTTAACAAAGAAACCGATGCTGCTTTATACGCATTGGAAGTAGGCAAAAATGGAAAAGTGGTAGCTGCTGGTGGTAACGTTAGCAACAACACCGGTAAAATTGTAAAACTGCTCCCTGATGGAACAGCCGTAGTAGATAAAAGCCTGGGTTCTGTTTTCCAACACCTGTTACTCACCGAAGATGATGAGATCTGTGTAGTGGCCAAAGATGGCTACCGCATGATTAAGCTGAGTCCTGATGGTGAAATGATGTTTGATAAACAACTGGGAAAATATGATGCTAAAACAAGTCTGGCTTCCCTGCTGATGAGCCCTTCCGGCGAAATCATTGCAGCGGGTGGCGGTGACGAAGATGGTAACCGTATCATTAAAATCAGCCATGGTGTATCTATTAATGATATCGCTGTTTCTGAGCCACTGAATGGTTTGTCCAACGCTACACTGACGATTACCTTATCCGGATTTTTAAGAAGCAATGGTGTTCGTACACCCGTGAACGTTCATTATAAAACCATCCCTCATAAAGGTGGTGCTGCTGCTGCTGATTTCGATGTTACAGAAGGAACTATTTCCTTTGTGCCATCTGAATTTGCTGCCGGCGCTATTATTTCCAAAACCATACAGATCCCTGTAAAAAGCGATAACCTGCTGGAAGGCAAGGAGTCTTTCCACGTAGAAGTGCTGGATGCATCTGAACTGTATCTCACCAAAGCCAAAGGAGAAGTAACGATCCTGGATCAGCCGGCGATGGTGAAATTCATTGGTGGTAATAACGGCGCAGAACCAGGTACAGACGTGGTATTTTCTGCCGGATTATTTAAAAGAGATAATACACCGCTGATTAATGCT
>NZ_DATCVJ010000721.1:0-4809 GCF_036566945.1 Chitinophaga sp.
TGGAGCAAAAGCTGTCTGTCAAAGAAATACTGATGGTTACTTTCACCAGAGCTGCTGTAGCGGAACTGGAAGAAAGGATTCGTCTTTTTATCCGGCAGGCGTATAAAGCCAGTATGGGCAAGGACATCGCCGATGAAAAAATACTGGACCTGGTACTGGAAGTCATTGATCCGGAAGATCCGCTGCCTGTACAACAACTACTGCGGGACGCGATCCTTTTACTGGATGAAACGTCTGTATTGACCATCCATGGCTTTTGTCAGCAAACACTCAACGAATATGCTTTTGAAACCAACCAGCTATTTGGCGCCCAAATGGTGCCAGACCTTACGCCGGTGGTGGAAAATGAATTGAATAAATTCTGGCGCAGAAACGTCACCACCCTCAAAACCAGCCTGCTGGAAAGCATCTGGGAGGAGAAGATGAAAACCGATCTGCAAAAGGTCATACAAGAACATCTCAGTGGAAAAAAATATATAGGCTACCGGGAAGACATTCCAGATACCATCAGCGAAGAACAACAGGACAAATGGATCCAGGAAATGGAGCAACTGGCCGCCAATGTACAAATCGCCATAGAAAACCTGTATGCCGGCATTACCGCCAACAGCGCCCAGCTCATTGCGGCCTGCGCCGCTAACCGCTATACCAAAAAGGAATGGCCGGAGTTAGTAGCACAGCCGGAACTGCTGGTAAAAAAGATCCTCGCCAAAAGAAAAGAGGCTAAATATATAGAAGCCGTTTTCCCGGACATCCTGGAAGAACTGGATAAAGTAGAAGAGATCCGTGAACAGCTCACAGCGTACCAACAACAAATACGCCGTCATGTTTTTTATACGGCCATCAAAGAAGTTGGAGAGCAGGTGCGCCAGTTCAAGGAACGCAGCAACATGATGGGGTATGATGACCTGATCAACAACCTGCATACGGCCCTGGTTAAAAACGGTAATCCGGAACTCATCGCCAGGTTACAAAGCAAGTACAAGGCGGTTTTCGTAGATGAATTTCAGGATACCGACCGCGAACAGTTCGAAGTATTTAATAAGGCTTTCGGCGAAAACACCACACTGTTCTACATTGGCGACCCGAAACAAAGTATTTACGCCTGGCGTAAAGCAGATATCTTCACCTACTTCAACGCCCGCAATGGCGTACAACAAGTGTATGATATGAATCAGAATTTTCGCTCTGCGGAAAACCTGATCCGTGCCATGAACGTTTTCTTTGAGCCCACTCCAGGCTTCGACACCTTCGACTTCGGTGGCGAAAGTGATAGCATCGATTACATTCCCGTAAACAGTCCGGATAATAATACCAAAGGCTACCTGTTTAAAGGCAGCCGGAAAGAAGTACCCATAGCCATCATTGCCTGCGATAAAAAAGAAAGCATCTGCGAAGCCGTAGCAGCACAAATAGCGCAACTATTGCTCGACAAAGATTACCGCATTGAAAATGAAAAAGGCAGCCGGCATATTACGCCTTCCGACATCGGGATACTAGTACGCACTGGCCAGGAAGGGAAAGATATTAAACATGCCCTGGCAAAACTGGGCATACCAGCGGTTACCATCGATGAAGCCAGGGTACTGAGATCAGGAGAAGCCACGCAGCTGCTTCACCTGCTGGAAGCCATGGAAACACCCGATCGCTCGTCTATCAACCGGGCACTGCTGGGCTCTTTCACAGGATACAACACCAGCACCATCCTGAAGCTGGATGATGAAACCATGCTGGATCTGTTTGGAAAATACCGCCACCTCTGGCAGCGGGACGGCGCCTACACCGCACTGATGGAATTCATCACCGACTTCAACGTACGTCACGTATTACTCGACGGACATACCGAAAACGGAGAACGGATTATCACGAATCTATATCAGCTATCGGAGTTGGTACACCAGGTACAAAGCCGGAAAAACCTCTCCATGCGGGATCTTATATCCTGGCTCAAACGCGGCATCGACGGCATGACCACCGATGGTGATGAATACGCCCAGCGGGTAGAAAGCGATGAAGAAGCCGTGAATATTGTGACTATCCATAAAAGTAAAGGGCTGGAATACAAAATTGTAATGGCGCCATTCCTGGATTTCGTGGAATCACAAAACATTGAATTTGTCAGCTTCCGCGACCCGGCGAGCGGTGATTACCTGGGCACACAGCGTTCCCGTCTCTCAGAAGATCAACTGGCAGCTTACCAGCAACAACAAGAGCAGGAAAACCGCCGCTTAATTTATGTGGCTATTACCCGCGCAGTATATAAGTGCTACCTGTTTAAAAATAACTTCGCCAAGTTCAGAGATTCTTCGCTGGCATTTTTCCTGAAAGCATTGGCAGTGGCGAATCCCGACCCTTCGCTGATACAGCTGCAAGGCGCAGTACCAGCCACCACGGAACAAACTTACCGGCAACAAACCACCAAAGGTAAACTGGCGGTAAACCGCGCTCCGGTTGACTTTCACCTGCTGGAACAAAACTGGCGCAAAATGAGCTATACCATGCTGGCAGCCAAACCCGAACACCGGCCACGTGTGCGCTCCTTTCAACAAACAGACCCTTACGATAATTTCATTTTCACTACTCTGCGTCGGGGCGCTAAAACAGGAAACCTGCTGCACTTCATTTTTGAAAGCATCAATTTCTCTGACAACAGCAAATGGGAACATTGGCTGGAAGAAGCCATCCGCCGCTTTGTACCCGGACAACGGGAAGCATATCTCGAACGGCTACACGAAATGCTGCAACACGTCATGTACAGTACCATTCATATAGCCGGCAATAGTTTCCAGCTGGCATCTGTAGGGCGTCATCAGCGACTGGCAGAATTTGAATTTGACTTCCCCGTGCCGGTATTTCAATCCAACCTGCTCAACAATCTTTCTGATGATGAGGTAAGCGTGAGCGTAAAACGGTTTTCTGAATACAGCAGCCAGGAACTGGAAGGCATCATGAACGGGAAAATTGACCTGTTCTTTGAGTACCAGGACAAGTATTATATACTCGACTGGAAATCGAACTACCTGGGCAATAGTGTGGCAGACTATGATAAAGAAGGATTAGCTGCCGCCATGAATGAAAATAACTATCACCTGCAATATTTCATTTACACCGTAGCAGTGAAAAAATACCTGGAAAGCCGCATCCCTGGCTTCGATTATGAAAAGCAGTTTGGAGGCGTTATTTATTGCTTTGTTCGTGGTGTAAGAAACACCAGCGGGCAGGGGATTTTCACCGCAAAGCCGCATTTGAAAAAGATACAATTATTAGAATCTCTTCTAACAAAAAAAACTACCCATAGCCGCTAACGGCTATGGGTACACTATAATTAAAGCCAAACAACAAAAGGCCAAACTAAAAGCCAATAACAAACGGCCATAAACATACCACAAGCTAAAAGCTAACAGCTAATAGCTAACAGCTAAAAAAGCCATACCCCATTCATCATCGCCACCCCACAGGTAGTTTCAAATGAGTTTACATAACTGTCCGGTGTTCTATGCCACCACTGTCCCCACATGAGGCCATTGGAGTTTCTGTAATTCCAGGCTTCTGCGGCATTGTAGTTAAGCCATGCTGCATAGGTGCTCTGGTAGCTCTGGTCGTGAACAAATTTACAGGCCCAGCGTGCAAAAATGGCTTTGAAACCCTGGCAGTCACCGTTATCGTATTCATCAGGGAGTAGTCTCTGCGCATTGCTCATGGTATTTTTCGTATAGTCCATGGCTTTAGCTCCCATGGCTTTGTATCCATTGGAAGGGTACACGTTATGCAGCATACTGCAGGCGCCAATAAAGGTACCCTGGGTATAAGTGCGGGCTCCTTCTGTAATCACGCCAGCCGAATTCATAGCGCCTCTTACTTCGCCGGTACCGGATACGTATAATTTAGTGACCATCCAGTCGAGGATCTGCTTGGCCTTATCGCGGTAGCCGGTATCACCAGTGGCCTGATAGAGATACATGGCGCAAATGGCGGCAGGCGCATTTACGCAGGCATTTTTGGTGTTATTGGCGGTAGTCCACCACAGGCCACCACCCAGGTTGGTATCCCAGGCACGGGTCCATACCATATCAAAGTTGTTTTTGGCCATGTCTTTCATGCCGCCATCATTGGTGATCTGAAAGGCACGGATGCACATCAGCGCGCCCCAGATAACATCGTCATTATAAATGTTGCTCGTCCATAACAGGCCATAGTTATCTCTCATACCATTGTACAGGTATACCATCTTGTTTTTTAAATCCAGATCATTGTTGATAGTATACGCATCAATCAACATTTCAATGGCTTCTGCCTGTCGCCAGAAATCCATACGACCACTTTGGGTCACATCTGTATAATAGTACGCTTTAAAGGAGGGGCCATAAGTGCCATATTGATGATAGAAGGCATTGTTATAACATTGCATGGCCAGCAATGCTTCTGCCTTTACAGGTTGTACTGAATTGATAGTGACGAGGTTAGCTTTTGTTCCTGCGAGGGTAGTGCTATCTTTTGCTACCATTTCTTGTTTCTGACATCCGGAGAAAATCAGTGCCAGTAGGAGGGCCACCGTACATTTGGTACGGAAAAGCGCTTTTGCGCGCGACGGAGTTTTCATGTTTTTCAGTTTTTGTGGAATGAAGAATCCTGTTTTTGGTGGAATAAAACGTTGCTACGTGCCGATCAGTGCCTGTCTTATGGAAAGCCGTAATTATTGCAAAAGGGCCGCTATTGCTTGTTGGTTGTGCAAACAATGCGGACTCATAACAGTGGAACCGGGTTTACACGGATTTCCTACACCCGGAGGACAGGTGAACACAACAGAAT
>NZ_DATCVJ010000722.1:0-3703 GCF_036566945.1 Chitinophaga sp.
AGCCGGTTGTCATTCGAAGAATTCCGTAAGGAAGTGCTAAATGATTACAGGTTGGCCTGTGATAGCAGGGAAATTAGTCTGCTGGCCCGTAAGGAAGTCCTTACAGGGAAAGCAAAGTTTGGCATTTTTGGAGATGGAAAGGAAGTGGCGCAGATAGCAATGTCAAAATACTTTCAGCCAGGGGACTTTCGTTCCGGTTATTATCGCGACCAAACTGTTGCATTTGCTACAGGTATCGCTACCCCCGAACAATTTTTTTCGCAGTTATATGCAGATCCGGACCTGAAAAACGACCCGTTTTCAGGCGGCCGTCAGATGAATTCCCATTTCGCCACCCCAAATCTTGGTAAGGATGGTAACTGGCTGAATCTGATGGAAATGAAAAACTCTGCTGCGGATATGGCACCTACGGCCAGCCAGATGCCCCGCGCACTGGGATTGGCCTATGCCTCCAAAATGTTTCGTGAGGTAGAAGCATTACATCAATATAAAGGACTCTCTAACAATGGCAGTGAAATCTGTTTCGCTACTATCGGTGACGCCTCTACGTCTGAAGGGCATTTCTGGGAAACCATGAATGCTGCGGGTGTACTGCAGGTGCCACTAGCCGTATTTGTATGGGATGACGGCTATGGTATTTCCGTACCCCGTAAATATCAGACAACAAAAAACTCTATCAGCGCTGCACTGGAAGGATTCCGTAAAACGGAAGATTCCAACGGTTTTGATATATATAATGTAAAGGGCTGGGATTATGCCGGCATGTGTGAAGTATTTGAAGCGGCCATCCGCAAAATTCGTGAAACACATGTCCCTGCACTGTTTCATGTGGAGGAAATCACGCAGCCACAGGGTCACTCCACCAGTGGCTCTCATGAACGCTACAAAAGCAAGGAACGCCTTTCCTGGGAGAGAGAATTTGACTGTAATGTAAAAATGCGTTCCTGGATCATTGAAAACGCGTTATGCGAAGAGGAGACTCTCCTCGCTGTGGAGGCAGAAGCAAAAGTAAAAGCACAGGAAGCCCGCAAAGGAGCCTGGGAAAAATATGTAGCGCCTATTAAGGAACATGTTCAGTCGTTTATTGCATTGGCAACTCCATTGGCAACAACCGCGGGCGTGGATGTTAACATGATTAACCTGGCCATCCGTGACCTGCAGAATAACCGCGAACCCCTTCGCCGCGATATTTTAAAGGCCGCTGCCACCATCCTGCTGAAACATAAACACCTGAAAGCCGATGCCAACATACAGGCATTGCAACAGTTTTATGACACCTATCTGCAGGAACAAAAGGATACCTATAATTCCTATTTACATGCCACCGGTGTAAACTCAGCGCTGAATGTGCCCGTTGTACCAGCTGCCTATGAAGCGGATGGTATTACCGTTAACGGCTATGAAATACTGAATAAATATTTTGATCAGCTGATCACCAACAATCCTAAAGTATTTGCTTTCGGAGAAGATGTTGGTAAAATAGGTGACGTAAATCAGGGCTTCGCAGGCTTGCAGCAAAAACATGGTAAAGATCGTATAGCCGATACCGGTATACGCGAACTCACTATCATGGGACAAGGGATTGGTATGGCTTTACGAGGCCTTCGCCCGATTGCGGAAATACAATACCTCGATTACCTGTTATACGGCATACAACCACTCAGCGATGATGTGGCCTCCTTGCAGTACCGCACTATGGGCACTATGCATTGCCCGATCATTGTCCGTACCCGTGGCCATCGCCTGGAAGGTATCTGGCATAGTGGTTCTCCCATGGGCATGATCATTAACGCCCTCCGTGGTATGTACGTATGCGTACCGCGTAACATGGTGCAGGCAGCAGGCATGTACAATACTCTCCTGCAAGCCAATGAGCCAGCCCTCGTAATAGAATCTTTAAACGGCTATCGTTTAAAAGAGAAATTACCTGCTAACCTGGAATCTTATACCGTACCATTAGGCATCCCTGAAATACTGCATGCAGGAACAGATGTAACCATTGTTACCTACGGTTCTATGACGCGTATTATTGAAGAAGCTATGGTAACATTAGACGAAATGGGTGTTTCCTGTGAATTGATCGATGTGCAGACTTTACTGCCTTTCGATATCAACCACAGCATAGTGGAATCACTGAAGAAAACCAACCGCATCCTCTTTATTGATGAAGATGTGCCTGGTGGTGGCACCGCCTACATGTTCCAGCAGGTAATAGAAAAACAGGGTGGTTACCGTTTTCTTGATGTAGCCCCACGCACGATGAGTGCTCAGGCACATCGTCCGGCTTATGGTTCTGATGGAGATTATTTCTCCAAACCTAATACAGAAGAAGTAGTGAAAGTAATCATGGATATGATGCAGGAATAGCATCTGCCTGAAATAATACGAAGCCGGTTTCTGATATAGGAACCGGCTTTTCTTTTTGTACGCATTCCCGGAATTGGCGAAGCCATCATAACAGCATTTATCTGCTGAAATGATGGCCTCTTTAAAATTAAGCAGTTGGTAGGCTTAGTAGTATATTTTGCTATTATGGCGCAGCAAAGGTGTGTGGATTTTTTGGATGTAAGAAGGGGAGGGAGCGGAGTTAATGATTATTTCATGTAAGCGTACAAAAACAATCTCAGCACTATATTTCCATCATCATTAATTTTGCGCCGGCAATTCTTCGCGCCATGATTTGGAAAAGTGTTTTGCCATCATCGGGTGTGTTGTATTGCTGCGTTGGGAGCGCTCCAAAATAATAGCAGGTATTAATGCCGGTATGGTTGTCTATGATTTCAATTCCTTGTAAAGGATGATGGATGATATATAGCAGCTGATCGTTGCTGATCAGAAACGTATTGCTTTTCCGGGCGCCAGTGTGATGACCGTTTATTTGAAAGCGACGCCGGATAGCATTTTCATCTTCAAAATGAAAAATAATATCATCACCTTCCAGCAACTTTGTGCGTTGATAAAGGGTAGATATCTGCACCATGTTATACTCTACCGTGGACTCCAGAATAATACCGAGATAAGTATCGCCTATGCATTCTTTGATAGGATATAACGCTATTTCCTCTTTGCCCATCACGCCGGAAAGTTTTATAATCCGTCCATGTGGTTTGCCCTGGTCATCTGGTATAATACCGGCTTCGGTGTTTTCTATGTCCGGACTTATCATCATAGGGCCGTTGTTTTTATGGAATATTGGCCATGTAAAATAATAATTTTTTTTAGTGAGATGGCGACATGCACAGGCAGTTATTCCCGCACCTTTATCTCTCCCAATCTTTCCTGCAATTCTGCTTCAAACTTATCGCAACAGCATCCAATAGTTTTAAAGGTCAACTGCTTTTCACCAAGACCCAGATAATCTACCTGTACGGTCACTACTGCGTCTCTGTGATCGGCGCATTTTACTTTGCTATAATGTTTGTTCAGCGTGTCTACCAGGTTATTCAGCACAGGGCTGCTGATACGGGCATCGAGGTTGTCAATTAAATCTCCGAGTGAATTGGCATCCAGTACAGAAGCGTGGGATTTTGAAATAAATTTCAACATAGCATATAGTGATATAAGGTATAAATATAGTGGATAATTGTAAGTGAATTAGGCCCATTTTTATTTGATATCTTTGCGGCTCATTATCCTGTACAATGACTAATCAGAAGACTATTATTTTAACCCAGCCATACGGACAAACGAGTAACATTTTTTT
>NZ_DATCVJ010000723.1:0-8198 GCF_036566945.1 Chitinophaga sp.
TACAGACCACCTTTATGAAGCTCTGGCAATACCGCCAGTCTCTTTCCGAAAACTATAACCTCGATCAGCACCTGTTTAGTATTGCCCGTACCGTTTTTGTAGATTATTTGCGGTCAAAGTCCAAACAGTCGAAAGTGGCTGCCACGGCAGATGCTACAGAACCGGAAGTGCTGCCGGCTATGGTAGAAGAGCGCAGCCTGGAACAGGCATTGTCGCAAATGCCCGCTATGCGGAAGGAAGTGTTTGTGAAGCATCGGCTGCAGGGATACTCGTATAAAGAGGTGGCGGAGCAGCTATCCATCTCCATAAAATCAGTAGATAACCACCTGGCTAAAGCCATCAAACAACTCAAAAAGATTTTTTTCTTTTTGGTTCTCCTCGTGTGGATCCTGTGCTGACGGGCATCTTGTCTTTATTTGAAAAATATTTTTTGCGGGCGAAGGAGTTTTACCCTTTGTCGCGTATTTATTATTAACGGGCCATTTTTTAGTAATGAACATATCAAAAGAATTAATAGAAAAATTTTTTGACAAGCGCTGTACTGAAACAGAGGCGAAGGAAGTAAGCGAATTACTAAAAAATAATCCGTCATTACTGAATGAATACCTGAGTGAAGACGAGTGGAATGCAATAGTGGCGGGCAAAGAAATGCCGGAAGCATTCTGGGACGAGGCCTGGCAACAAATTCAGGAAGATAAACCGAAGGGCAGGAGTGCCGTGATGGTGTTAAAAAGAGTGGCCGTAGCAGCTGCAGTAGTGTTGTTGCTGGGCGCAGGATATTATACCTGGAAAGGAACAGGCAACAGGGAGATCCCGCAGCTGGCGGCGGCGCCACGAAAGGTGATCAGTAATACCACGCAACAATTGATGCAACTTGTTTTACCAGACAGCTCACGGGTGGAGTTATCGCCCGCGTCAGAACTAAGCTATGACGAGCCTTTCGGAAAAGCACAGCGGAACATCGTCCTGAAAGGGGAAGCCTTGTTTACGGTAGTGAAAAATGACCGGCAGCCATTTACCGTTTATAGCAATGCCCTGGCCACAACGGCGCTGGGGACCACTTTTAGGGTGCTTTCCTACGAAACAGATAATACCATTAAAGTGCAGCTGATCGAAGGAAAGGTAGTGGTAAAAGCGGCCGACAGTGCACAGGTGAAACTGGATAAGGATTATTTTTTGACGCCGGGAGAATCATTATTGTATAATAAAGCGCGTATGACCGCCAGTCTTATACATGCACCAATGCCATCAAAAGATAAACACTGGCACGAATCCGGCGAGGCAGTAGGCAACTGGTATATGTTTAGCAAAGCACCACTGGCAGCGGTATTTGATCAGTTGTCTGATATGTATGGTGTGCCGGTAAATTATAACAAAGCCGACCTGGAGGACTTGTATTTCATTGGGAAATTTGATAAAACAGATTCATTAAAGAACATATTACAAACAATAGGGCAGCTAAATAATCTAACCGTAGAACAAATGAAAAATGGCGGCTACGTTATAAAAAAGTAATTCCACAGTTTTAATATGCTGGCAGCCCGACGGGGCCGCTGATCAGCATCTGGTGAACGATGATTTATTCCTGAAAAACAAACAACATGATGTCAAAAATGACTATTTGCCTCCCGGGCAAATTGCGGCACTATGCATGCCTGTTAATAGTGGCATGCCTGCTATGTAGTTCCATCGCAACTTTTGCGCAAACCAGAAGCCTTGTGAAAGGACTGGTAAAAGATGAAAAAGGAGAAGTATTAATTGGCGCTACCGTGTTGGCAAAAAATGAAAAGACAGGCTTCTCTGCCGGCGTGCAAACAGATCTGCAGGGTATCTTCCTTTTCAATAATTTACCGGAAGAAGGCACTTACAGCTTTACCATTTCAATGATCAGTTATGAATCACAAACAGTTTCCGGTTTTACTGTTAAAAAAGGGGAAACAATTTCGGTAGCGATCAAGTTGAAGAACAGTTCCACACAGTTGAATGATGTAGTAGTAATTGGCTATGGTGCGGTAAAACAGAAAAACATTACCGGTGCAATTTCCTCTGTGAAGGCAGCGGATCTGAATATGAGTGTGGCGTCGAGCTTCCAGCAATCGCTGCAGGGTAAAGCACCCGGCGTACAGGTTATTCAAAGTACCGGACAACCCGGAGGAAACGCAGGCGTTCAGCTAAGAAGTAATCCTTCTTACGCCAATGCAGGCGTATTGTATGTAATAGACGGCGTACCGGTAGATGGAGAACCGGTAACAGATGGTCCTGCTGCACTTACCGGCGCCAAATACGGCACGGGTGGTGTAGTGCAATCTCCGCTTAACTTTATTAACCCCAACGATATTGAATCGATAGAATTTTTGAAAGACGCCAGCTCCGCCGCTATCTACGGTGCGAGAGCCGGCGCCGGAGTGGTACTGGTAACCACCAAGAGAGGAAAGACCGGCAAACCTTCTATTCAGTATACCGGCAGCTATGGGGTACAACAGGCGGCTAAAATGTATGAAGTCCTTGGTACCAAAGACTACATGGAACAGCGCAATTTGCTGCATGAGGAAGTATGGATGAAAAATAATAAAGTGGCCCCTTACTATGGCACCGTAAACGCCGGTGATGTGGCTACTCCCTATAAGCCAATCTTTAGTCAGCAGCAAATAGATACTACACCTGCATATGGCAGCGCCATGGATGCGATTACACGCTCCGGATTTACCCAACAACATAATGTTTCTATGTCGGGAGGTAACGGTAAAACGTCCTACTTCGTGTCAGGAAATTATTTTGACCAGAATGGTGTTTTGTTGAATTCCGGCTTTAAAAGATATAATGGCAGAATTAACCTGGATCAGGTCATTTCTGATAAAATAAAAGTGGGTGTAAATGTGATTGCCTCTAACGCGATAGCAGATAATACTGTTACTGGTGGCCTGTTTGAAAACGGCGGTATGGTAACCGCCGCCATGTACTACCCGGCTAATTTACCCCTGCGCGCAGCCGATGGCAGTTACCCTTCCAATCCGATGTATAAACCTATTCCCAATCCGGTATCTTATGAAACAATTACAGATCAGACAAAGACCCAGCGCTTGCTGACAAATGCTTATGGTAGTTGGGAAATCGTTAAAGGATTAACCGCCAAAGCTAATTTTAGCTACGATCAGTCTAACGCGAAAAGGAATAATTACCTGCCCACTACTTTTTATTACGGTGCTACGGTAGATGGTATGGGAAGCGTTACCAGTAGTTCTTCTGCTAATAAATTACTGGAGTATACCCTGAATTATAATCATGTCATCAACAAAAGACAATCCATTAATGCATTAGCAGGTTACTCTTACCAGGTGGCCGATATGGAAGGGCTCAATGCCGCTAATCAGAAATTTGTATCCGATGCATTTTCCTGGTATAATCTGGGGGCGGGCCAGGGCGTGAAACCAACGGTAGGCTCTTATAAAACACAGGATACCTGGGCTTCTTATTTTGCCCGGGCCATCTATCAGCTGGATGATAAATACACCGTATCTGCCTCTATCCGCAGAGACGGCGCCTCCCGTTTTGCAGAAAATAAAAAATGGGGTTACTTCCCGGCGGTATCCGCCAGCTGGCTGGTGTCGGAAGAACATTTCCTGAAGAATAATAAATTCATCGACTTCCTGAAACTAAGGGCCGGCTACGGAGAAACCGGTAATAGTAAATTCCCGGCCACCGCATTTGAAGTCTATGGTCCCAATGTGAATCCATGGTTTGGCAGCACTGCCGCTTCTTCCACCGGTATTTTCCTGAACCAGGCCGCAAACCCTAACCTGACCTGGGAAACAGCCGGTGAGTTCAATGCAGGTATCGATTTTGGTATCCTGCGCAGCCGGTTAACGGGATCTGTTGATTATTTCAATAAAAATATCCGTAACCTGATTTCCTGGATTCCCTTTCCGGCCGACTTTATCGTAGGCGGCGTATATGGTAACTCAGGCACCACGAAATCTACCGGTTATGAAATAGGGTTGCAATCCAGGAATATCGTTGCCGGCAAAACAGGCGGCTTTAGCTGGTCTTCCAATCTCACTTTTTCACACTATCTCAACTACTGGGTGAAACGCTCGCCTGAAGCATTGTCTACTCTCAACAGATGGGTAGAAGCCACCGGAAAGAATGCCGTATTTAACGGCGCTTACGGATACGAGGCAGACGGTATCTTCAAAGGACAATATGGTACAGCACCGGCTACTATGCCCGGTATGTTGCCGGGTGGACTGATCATCAAAGACACACATGGCTTTGATGACAAAGGTAACCTGTCAGGCCCCGACGGCGCGATTACAGCCGCAGACCAGACATTACTGGCTAACCTCGATCCAAAGTTCAACTTCGGCATCGGCAATACCTTTACCTATAAAAATTTCGACCTCAATATTTTCTTCTCCGGTATGGTGAAGAAAGCCTGGAGTCCCTATTCCAGCCAGTTTTACAGAATAGCCAACCTGCAGGCAAACATGGAAACATTTGGTTGGAATACGATGCCGGTGAGCAAAGAGCGGTGGACTTTCCAGCATCCACAGGGAAATTTCCCGACCGGTTTATCGGACGATAACTATGCCGGCTACCAGAATAATTCCAGCTACTTCCTGGTCAATGCCAGCTTCCTGCGTTGCAGAAATATTACGTTGGGATATACTTTCCCGGCAGCATTCTTCCAATCGCAACATACGGTATCAGGATTAAGACTGTCGCTGGATGTACAGAATCCATTTACGATTACCAGCTATCCCGGACTGGACCCGGAACTGGGCCTCAACAACTTTTATCCGTTGAGCAGAAGCGTAGTATTTGGCGTAAACGTAACCTTATAATCATCTGAAAAAAAATATTATGAATTTAATACAATCCGGTAGGATGAAAAACTGGTGTAAACTGGCAGTAGTGACAGGTATGATGGGCGTTTTCTTTTCCTGTGAAAAAGGACTGGAAAATAACTCTTACGGAAATTTGTCGGGCGATAACTTTTTCAAAACAGCAAGAGATGCGAAAGCCGCTACCGACGCTATGTACACAGGTATGGTAGAAGGGAGTTCCTACTCCGCAGGATGGGGGGCTGCCAACGGCTCTTTTACCGCACAGGCCGCACAGACCACCGATGAAATGGTCTGCAACTGGGATGATGGCGGTAACTGGGTGCGACTGAATATGTTGAATTTTACACCCGACTTTACGATCGTAACAGATCACTATAGTAAGCTGATGAAATTTATTTCACAGATCACGGTCAATATTTCCAGGGTACAGCCCATCGACATGGATGCTACCCTGAAGGCCAGGTATATTGGAGAGATGAAGGCATTGCGGGCCTATTACTCCCAGATCTTATACTTATATTACGGTCCGGTACCGGTGAGGCTCGATCCTGCGCTGATCAACGACCAGTCGGCTCCTCCCATTCCCCGTCCTTCCAAAGAAGAGATGGTGAATATGATCATAAAGGATTTTACAGAAGCCATTGCCGTATTGCCGGATAAATTTGAGAAAGAAGACTATGGCCGTTTTTCAAAAGCTGCCTGTTATACCAGTTTGCTAAAACTATACATGCAGGAAAAAAGATGGGCAGATGCCATTGCAGCCGGTGAAATAGTGAAGGGCATGGGTTTTAGTCTCATCAGCGACTACGCAGATAATTTCGATCAGAATGCTAAAACCGGCAACTCAGAAATTATTCTGCCATTGGTATGTTCTTCCAGCGGAGATCCTTACACCAATATGTGGCTGGCGCATGCGTTGCCGGGTGATTATTATGATTCTACCGGTATAACGTTAACGGCCTGGGGTGGCTACCGGATGCCCTGGAAAACGTATGATAAATTTGATAAGAAGGATAACCGGCTTCGGGTATTGCTGCAAACATATCCCACAGGAAAAGATGCCAGCGGTCAACTCATTTATGTAGATGCAAGGGCCAGAGGAGATAAAGGGGCGGTACCCGTGAAATACGGCCCTGATCCCACCAAAGCAGATGCTACCAATAGCAGTATCAATTATACCATATTCAGGTACGCAGACGTGGAATTGTTACTCGCGGAGGCAATCAACGAACAAAATGGCGCTCCTAACAGTGAAGCCTACACGCTGCTGAATGAGGTGCACCAACGCGCCGGCTTGACGCCTTTTATAGCGGGCAGCATGAACCAGGCACAATTCAGAACAGCCATTCAGAACGAGCGGTTATTTGAACTATGGGGAGAAGGTGTACGCCGCGATGACCTCATCAGATGGGGACTGTATATCAGTCGCGCCAAGGCAGATGGATCTACCTTTGCCAATGATGATAAAATTTTATACCCCATTCCAAGAAGTGTGGTAAACCAAAGTAATGGCGTGATCAAACAAAATCACGGATATAATTAATGGTATGAAAAGATTATTAAGTGCCGGGATATGGTTGCTGACCATCGGTCAGTTAAAGGCACAGTCGCTGCAGCTGCATAATGAAAACTGGCAGGCCGCCGTGAATAAAAACGGTACGCTGCAATCCTTACTGGTAAAGGATGGCTCCCTGTGGGACAGTATTCCGATGATGACGGATACCTTGCAGGGAGTATCCTGGTATTATGTAAAAGACAAACAATCGTTTCCCGTAACGCTGCAACAAACCAGGGCATTTTCTTACAGTGGCCAGATCAATGAGGTGGACGTTACCTTACAATATGCGTTAAAAGATCGATCATTTGTGATCACCGCTACTGCTACCAATCATGGTAGCAGTAGCTTTCAGCCGGAGAAGCTGGGACTGCATATTGGCATCAGCAATTACATGGCAGGCTATCCGCAATGGAATAAAGTATACTTTCCCACTATGCTCAGATGTGAAAAAACACATTTCGGCGGGTACCTGTCTACGCCTGCCAACAAGCTGTTGCTGATCGCATCGCCCGATCCTATTGCTTCCTGGAGTATTAACTACAACTTTGGCTATGGTCCGAAAAACGCTTTTTTCTGGGGGCACCGCATCTATACTTTCAACCTGGACCTGCTCAATGCACAGCCGTTGCCGGCCAGACATCCGCAGCAACAATCGGCGCTGAAGCCCGGTGAATCCCGCACCTGGACGATTCGTTTACAACAAACCGATCGACTGGACCAGGTAGAAAAGGAGCTGGCACAGTTAACACAGGCGCCGGCTTTCGATATGCCGCGAACAACTCAGGAAGCGCAACAACCCTTTAACTTTACGCTATATGGGCAGCAACTGCAATCCCTCACGGTGACTACGCCAACAGGAAAAAAGCAGCCCTTGTACATCGCCGCTAACAATACTTACCTGCCGGCAGATGGCCCCGGCGTATATACGCTGACGGCTGTTAATACTACCGGTAAATCCACAGAAGCCATGATCAGCGTGCGGAAGCCCTGGAGCTGGTACCTGCAGCAAGCCAGGGCAGGCGCACTGAAATATACACAGAAGGCCAGCTGGAATTGTGAAAACTGGTATGGCTTTTACTCCGCCTACCTGGCACAGGAATACTTCCCGGACAAGCGGCTGCAGCAACAAACAGATGAAAGGTTTCACAAAGTGATGCAGCTGATGTATGATAAAAACTGGCAGCCTACTGAAAATAAACATCGTATACAAAACCATACTACCACCATTGGTATTTTGGTAGATAAATACAAATCAGCGAACACCATCGCCGACCTGGCCGCTGCCGCTACGCTGGCCGACTGGATCATTGAACATGCACAGAGTCCGGATGGGGCTTACCGTAACGGACATACGCACTATACCAGTGTGATCTATGTAGCTAAAAGCATCATGGAGCTGATGGCGGAAGAAAAGAAACTGCAATCAGATCCAATATGGGCTAAGCGCTACCAACGGCATTACGCCTCGGTAAAACGTGCTATAGATCAACTCATGGGCGGTATTACCGGTCTTGATACAGAAGGTGAAATGACCCTGGAAGATGGTATGATTTCCTGCACCGCGCTGCAAATAGGTGCTTTCGCCTTGCTACAGGACAAAGAAGCTGATCGTAAAAGATACACTGACTCCATGCTGTATTTCCTGGATATGCATAATTGTCTGACCCAGCTGGTGAAACCCGATAGCCGCCAGCGGGGCGGTACACTGCGTTTCTGGGAAGCACAGTATGATGTGCTGCTGGCCAATAATATGTTCAGCTCACCACACGGATGGACTGCCTGGAAAGCATATGCTA